>JAIROD010000079.1 GCA_031257725.1 Planctomycetaceae bacterium
TCGGAGATTGAAGTTTATTTTTTACCCCCCCTGCCCCTCCGAAGGAGGGGAATAATTCCCCTCCTTCGGAGGGGCAAGGGGTGGTTCTTCGGAGGAAACAACTGAATAGTTAAAAAAAAATATTCCACTGATATATTACGAATATTCTTTCTTTCTACCAAGATGTTGTCCCTACGGGACAGAAAAAATGATTTATTTGAATGAAAAAAGTTATTTTCTATAAAATTTTGTCCAGAAAGTAGTACGAAAATATCGATAATACGGAATGAGCCTGTTTATAGACATACTCCGTCTTTGATGATCTTGACGAGATTGGGGAAGATTATGTAAATATGGAAAATGGGTAAAAACAATTGTTTACCCTTCGGTTCGAAAGGACAAGTATGCAAAGCATTAACAAGAAGACCGCAAAAAGTACCGAATCGGCAAAAGATATTGATTTGCAGGGGAAGGAATATGAAACGAGGTTATTGTTCGACCTGACAAGTGTTTGCTTTAAAACGGTTTTGTTATGCTTTGTAGCGGTCTTATTTCTGCTTTATCCGGTAACATCTTATGCTCAACAGGCTCAAGTCGATGTTCGGAATAACGACAATGAAATTGTGTTCCGGCTTAATTTTGACAACGACAATGATTTTTCTCAAGATCAAATCAATGCGATTACGGAAGCCGCAAAATATTGGGTGGACATGCTCAAGGCAAACGGAACGATGCCGTTTATTCTTGATGACAATGGAAACAAAATTCTTAATCTGGACAATAACGGCAATCCCATACTTGATACTGCCGGAAATCCGACCTATCAACGTCAACCGGTTGTCTTCAGTATTTTTTACGATGATACTATTGAAGGAAACGCCAACGCCAAGACCAACGATTATGTTCAGAGTAAAGTTGACGGCTATAATCTTGATCTTGCCCAGGCGTTACTTACAGACGGCGTTTATGTTAATACTGTTGATGGAGGACATGCAACAATTAATGTCGGTTCCGGTTGGAATGTCCGTTCCGGTAACCAATCTCAAAGCGGAAGAGTTGCCAATGACCTAACGACGGTATTGATTCATGAAATGGGTCATGCTCTGGGAATTGCATCCAGTGCAACTTCTGAAATCGACACTATGACTGAAATCATTACCTGGAAGTTTCCCGATACTCTTTCCCGATACGATTCCCGATTGCGCGACAATAACGGTAATTCCGCAAGCGTCCGATCAGGACAACCGGGAAAGGAAATCGGTTACGATGAGACCGACAACCATAAGAATGCAAGCACGATTTTTGATATGGGCGATCCGCTCACTCCGTATTTACAAGGCAATCCATCACATCCCACCTTTGTCGGTAAAAATGTACTCGAATTATGGTATGGGAAATCCGTTAATCAATTAACCGATTTTGAAAAAAACTCCGGCGTACCGGTTACCGGATACACTTATGATATTGGCTGGAATTATCCTTATCTTCCTCTTCAATGGCAGTACAACCCAGGCGGTACATTGTCCCATATTGATACAACCAATTCGCTAATGAGTTGGCAAGAATACCGTAATTACCCCGGTTTTATCGAAATTGAAATGGCTGTGATGCAGGACATCGGTTACACCGTCGAACGCCGTGACTTTTTCGGAAAATCGTTTTATGTCAACGGGGACGGAACACCGTTTTATAATTCCGCAACATTCGGCTATTGGGATGCGTCGTTACAGAGTTATGATATGTCACGCCCCAACCTCAGTTCCTACGCAATGGGCACTCATCTTTTTGCAAAGGATTTGAATGTTATTCAGACGGGTTCTATTTGGGCAAACGGTCCCGGAAGCGCAGGTATTCGGATTGACGGTTCGAACAACAAATTCACGCTTGCCAGAGGAACAAGCGTTTACACGGATGGTCTCAACGGTATCGGTATTTTGACGGCTTACGGTAAAAATCATTCCGTTATTCTTCAAGAAGGAAGTTACGTTCACGCAACAGGTCAAGGCGGTATTGGTGTTAGTTTTAACTTTGGAAAAGATTTATTCGGAAGCAATCGCGGCTCTTATTATTACAATCTCATTCCCGTTGCAACAGAACCATTAAGCGGAATGGTGTACGGCGATTACCAAATTATGGATGAATTAAACGGAGCACTCGTAAAAACATTCGATATCTCCGGCAACATCACCGGAAGCCGTTCACGTGAGATCGTTACATTGCAACCGCGGTGGACTGTTTCCCAAGCCTTGCATGAATCCAGCCGCCAATTTGTCTTCGGAGCCGCTGTCTATATTGACGGCACAGCCCAAGTCGATCAAATCAATATTATGAACGGAGCACAAATTAACGGCAATATTCTTTCGTTCCACAACCCCACAGACATTGCGGAAGCCTTGTTTGGAGAATATGCAAAATTGGATCTTTATACGAATATTACCTTCGGTTACAAAGCCGACGCTAATGGAGCCGCAACAACACAAATTGATAAAGATTTCAATTTTACGTTCAAGGATAATATCAATTATTTCCGTTACGAAGTCATTCCGAACATTCTTTATCTTGATCCGGCGCGGGTTATTATTTCGCCCGCTACCGCCAACAGTGATCCGAAATTGAAAGAGGCTCTTGAACAAATGGGGGCGACAATCAATGCACAAGGTAATATTATAGATATTCCGGTTGGTCATGATCAAGGAACCGGGGTTTATCCGGGCGATGAAGTAGAAATAGAAGAGGAAGGAGAAGAAGGAGAGGGTAATATCCGCGGTGAGGATCGAGGATATTGGGTGAGTCCGTCGTACAATCTCAATGATACCTACTGGGAATTGCTTGTTCAGGCTGATGTTTTTATGTTTAACAATGATATTGCGGCAACAATCGTCAAACCGGGTGACGGTAAAGTTTATGCGGACATTGTTACGCCGGGTGCGTCAACAACGTTATTACATCTTGTCGGCGGAACAACGGAATTTCAGGGTAATACGGTTTATGCCAAGAATATGACGATTGACGGCGGAGCAACTTTGATGTTAACGCCGGCTATTTCCGGTGATGTGAGTTCGACAATTAATGTTAAGCTTGTTGATACTAACGGCAATCCTTATTTAGATGCAGACGGTAATCCGCTTGTTGACGAAAACGGTCAACCTTTTGAAATAGAATGTTTGTTGTCGCCGCTGACAAACACTACGTTGAAAATACCGGAAATCAATATTTCCGCAAGTTTCGATTTCGGAGTATTATCCGATACCAATCAGGAGGGTAATCAAGACGCGAATCAGGAAGCGAATGAGGATGGTTCCATTTCCACGATGTTTCCACGTGCTGATTCGCCGACAATGGATAATTTCGGACGAATTGCGGGTGAAGGCGTGTTTCGGCTTGGACAACGCCGATACAGTGGGGATGTTAACATACAAGAGTTATACGGCTTGATTGGTCGAGAGTCGTACTACTGGGATGGAACGCTCAAGAACGAAGGGGTTATCGCACCGGGTGCAAAAAACGGTGATGAAATCGGAATTATCAATATTGTCGGCGATCTGACTTTCGGCAAGAACAGCGTGTACGAAGTTACGCTCGGCGGACAGACATTAGTGGAACGTTATACCAGTGCTGTCACGCAAGACGGGAAATACATTGATGAAAAAGGGAACATCTATGATCCGACGATTGGACAGATTCTCGGTTGGAATGTTGATCCGAACACAGAAATCGATGAGACTCCTAATTCCAATCCGAATATTTCGGCGGCTGAACTTCCGATTTACCATGAAACAATTTACGGCACGGAAAATGATTTGATTGTTGTTTCCAATAAGACAACAATGAACGGAACCGTTAAAGTCAATTTTCTTCCCGACAAAGTTTTCGGCAATACAACAACAACCCACACGATTATTCAATCAGGAACATTTGCCGAAGGTTCCAATTTTACCAAGATTGATTATGAGACAGGATTTCTGAATGTAACCGATGTTTTTATCAATCCTTACAATTCCCATGAAGCGCAGTTAACGGTAATTCGTGATTTGAATTATTTCAAAGATCGGGCAAAAACGGCTAATGAAAAATCGGTAGCGGCGGCAATTGATGCGTCGTTGTTTGAGCGTCCTGATGTTGCGTTTTCGTTGGGTGATGCGTCTAATTCGGCGGAGGATCTTCGTGATGTGTACCGACAAATTGGAGCATCGGTTCGGGCAAACAGTGCGTTGGTCAATCTTTGGAATCCTTCGGAGCTTTTATTTAACCGAATTGGTTACGGCAGTGGTTCGATGCCGACCGGTAATCGCGGGCGGGTGAACTGGAACCGTATCAGCGGACGGACAACCCGAATGCTTGGGCAAACTCCCATCGCCCAACGAACCGGCGGTCTTTGGGGCGATTTTACTCAAACCTTTTTCAATGCGGAATCAGACGGCAACTCCGACAGTTACAATATTAGCCGTTCCGGTTTTATGGTTGGCGGTGAATGGAATTTAACGTCGTATTCCGCTATTGGAGCGATAGCGGCTTATGCCAAAAGTAATTTGAAACAAGTCGGCGATAAAATGGAAAGCGATGATTATGTTTTAGGAACTTATTTCGTTTGCGCTCCATTCAACGAGTTTGAATTTAAAACTTATATCGGGTTGGGTTTTCAGGAATATGATATGGATCGCTATGTTCGTAACGCGAATATTGTGTATGACAGTGTTACTGGGGACAAAGGTATTTTTGAGCGTTATGTTTCCAATACGAAGGGCAATACTTTTAATTTAAGTTTTGAGTTATCGCGTCCGTTGATGCTTCATTCAACATTTATTCTGCGTCCGACATTGGGGTTTGACCTGCAATATCTCTGGCAGAATGCGTTTACGGATCGTAATTATTCATTGATTTCCGATTCTTACGGAGATTATCGATATGGATTGCGTTATAACCGGATGAGTATGAACCGTTCCATTCTTCGTGCCGGTTTCAGTTCGGAAACAACCGGATTGCGCGGCGGTATTCGGTTGCGGGCGTTTTACAACACCAATCTTGCCGGTGAAAATGTTCCGGTTTCAGAGGTTGCTTTTGTGGAGACCGGCAATGTATTTCGTATTCAAGGAGTTGATCTCGGCAAAAATTTCCTGAGTTTAGGAGTTGGAGCGAATTACTGGCTTGACGGTGAAAAGACAAGTTCCCTTTTCATAGATTACGATGCCAATCTCTATAACACCAATAAAAGAGTCGATGTCCATACGTTCAGCATCGGATTCTTACAAAACTTCTGATATACCGCAAACAACCAATGGGAATCTCTAATAATTCGTAATTTACCGAACGTTAACGGCGTGGGCTTGCCCCGCGTTGTTCGACTTAACCCTAAAACACAGGGTAACCCCCGTCGTTAACAATTGGGAATCTCTCATCATTCGGAATTTACCGAACGTTAACGGTGTGGGCTTGCCCCGCGTTGTTCGACTTAACCCTAAAACACGGGGTACCCCCCGTCGTTAACTATTAACTATTAATTAATTGGCGGAAAATAAAAAATTGAATTATGAGAGATGCCCAAAAGTAATTTGTTGTAATAAACAATAAAAACGTAAAACGATGGAAACGAAAACCAAAAAAGAAACGGAATCTTTGGAAATTTCATTTCGGGATTTTCAAGGGTTGATTCGTAATATGTATTA
>JAIROD010000149.1 GCA_031257725.1 Planctomycetaceae bacterium
AGGGCGTTGATTTCTTGGGCAATCGAACCCGCCGCGATGCGGCGGGCTGGTATGTATTGCCCTTTCAGGGCGAAGGATTGATTGGTAACCTCTAACGGGAGTGGGGAGAACATCGCCCCCAAACGCCCAACGCTCTCATTCCACTGTGTTTACCCTCCAATTTCGGAATAATCGGAAAAAGCAAGAGAAACCGTTACGGTTTTCTATCCTTTCTTTTCAATTTTCGCCCATGAATCACGTAATGAAACGGTACGGTTGAACACTAATTTGTCCGGTTTGGAATCGACGGAATCAACACAAAAATAACCAATACGTTCAAATTGATAACGTTTATTCGATGTTGCTTCCGCCAAGTCCGGTTCCAAGCGAGCATCCGAAATTATTTCCAGTGAATTTTTATTCAGATAGTCTTTGTAGTCGGTTGGGTCTTGCGGATCGTCCGGATTTTCTTTTGTGAACAGCCGATCATACAGCCGAACTTCCGCGTTGACGGCATGTTCCGCGCTGACCCAATGAATCGTTCCCGGAACCTTGCGGCCATCCGCCGATGTCCCGCCGCGTGTTTCAGGATTATAGTTGCAATGAACTTCCGTAACATTTCCGGCAGCGTCTTTCACACAACCCGTACAAGTTACATAATAAGCATAACGCAAACGAACTTCCTGACCCGGAGTGAGACGGAAATATTTTTTCGGCGCATTTTCCATAAAGTCGTCACGCTCAATGTACAAAATTTTAGAAAACGGAATTAATCGTGTGCCGTCCGCTTCATTTTCGGGATTGTTCACCGCTTCAAGCTGCTCTGTTTTGCCTTCGGGATAATTGTCGATCATAAGTTTAATCGGACGCAAAACGCCCATACGCCGTAACGCCCGCTTATTGAGGTCTTCACGAATGGCGTTTTCGAGTTTGACAACATCAATAATACTGTTCATTTTGGCAACTCCAATTTCACGGCAAAATGACCGAATTGCCTCCGGTGTGTAACCGCGCCGGCGAAAACCGCAAATCGTCGGCATTCGCGGATCACTCCAACCCGTTACAAATTGACCCTTGACCAGTTCCAATAATTTTCGTTTACTCATCACGGTATAAGTCAGATTCAGCCGTGCAAATTCATACTGATGCGGTCGCCAAATGTTGTCGAGATTGTCGAGAAACCAATCGTACAATGGACGATGATGTTCAAATTCCAGCGTACAAATTGAGTGGGTGATGTTTTCGATGGAATCTTCGAGTCCATGCGCCCAATCGTACATCGGATAAATAATCCATGTTGCTCCGGTACGGTGATGTTCCGCATTCACCACCCGATACATCACCGGATCACGCATATTGAAATTCGGCGATGCCAAATCAATTTTAGCACGAAGAGTTCGTTCCCCTTCGGCAAACTCTCCGGCACGCATTTTCCGAAACAGTTCAAGATTTTTTTCCGGCGGAAATTCACGCCCCGCGCTTGGTGTCATTGGTTTGTCCGGCGTTCCGCGATTATCACGCATTTCATCCGGCGTTTGATCACAAACGTAGGCTTTGCCTTTTTTGATCAATTCTTCCGCCCAGGCGTACATCTGTTCAAAATAATCGGAAGCATAACGAATACGTCCGGTCAAATCTTCACCGGTGATCCATTGAACGTCTTCGATAATAGATTCGACATATTCCGTTTCTTCTTTGGAAGGATTGGTATCGTCAAAGCGAAGCGTAAAATCACCGCCATATTTTTTTGCCAAACCGAAGTTTAAGCAAATACTTTTAGCGTGTCCGATATGCAGATAACCGTTAGGCTCCGGCGGAAAACGTGTTGCAACTCGCCCGCCGTTCTTACCGGCACGGAGATCGTTTTCAATAATCTGCTCAACAAAATTTAACGAACGTAGTTCTGAATGGTCTGTAGTCATCGATGGTTGTCAAAAAGGTTACGTTTTCTATAGTAGAAAATCATTTTTTATTGTAATTGTTCTTGCATTACAGTGAACATGTACCGCAAATGGAAACGATTACAAATCAGATAGGAATCTCTCATCATTCAGAATTTACCGAAAGTAACAACATGGGCTTACCCCGCATTGTGAAACTTAACCCCAAAACACGGGGTAAACCCCATCGTTAACTATTAACTAATAACTATTAACTAATAAGGTTAAAAATAAAAAATTGAATTATTGGAGACACCCAGAATATTGATCGTTCTATTATCCAGAAAATTGTCAAAAATACAATATCAATCGGGAATTGACTAACGGAAACATTTTGTTGTTTTGGGGTGACGATTAAAGTTATCGCGTGTAGTCTTCAGAGCAACCTTCAGAGCCGCAACCGGAAAGTTGCGAAAAAACATCATCAATTTTACATTGTCGAAGGGTTTTCACTCACGGTTGCGTCGACGTACTCGCCGATATTGCCCCTGTTTGCAGATGGAAATTAAAACCCAACCGTTGCGACCTTTTGGCGAAACATTGCCGGTTTGGGGTTACGGTTGCGGCGTGTTGGTTCAAGCTCAACGATTGGTGATTTCCGTACCAACACCCATACTGGTAAAAATTTCAAGCAGTAATGAATGTCGTAAACGCCCGTTAATGATGTGAATTTTTTGTACACCGCGTTCCAGTGTTTCGAGACAGGCTTGAATTTTGGGAATCATACCGCCGACAATGGCACCTGAAGCAAGCATTTCACGTGCTTTTTCCGCAGTAATCGAATCAATCATGGAATTGGGATCATTCGGATTTGTTCGGACTCCGTTCACCTCACTGACATAAACGAGTTTTTCTGCTTGTAACTCTTTGGCAATGGCGGTTGCCGCAGTATCGGCGTTGATATTCAATGCCTGACCGCTGTTGTCGTCTATCAGGGCAATAGACGGAATGACCGGCACAATCCAGTGATCACATAAATGTCTGATCGGTTCCACATCAACACGTGTTACGGTACCAACCAACCCCATATCAATAGGACTACCTGTTTCATCTTTGAGTAACAATTTTTCACCGTAAAGAATATTCGTGCCGAAACAAACACTCAATGATTGCGCCTGACCTTCAAAAGTGTTGATTTTGGTTACGATGTGTTCGTTAATCTCTTTGCCGAGAACTCGTTTCACAATTTCCAGCGAGGCTTCGTCAGTGTAACGTCGTCCCTGCACAAAACGCGGTTCCAGTCCGGCGTCGCTCATTGCTTTACTGATTGCCGCACCGCCGCCGTGAACCAGTACGGGTTTCATTCCGACCGACTCCATAAAAACAATGTCAAGCAACAGATGCATCATGGCGGATTCATCTTCCATAAGACTTCCGCCGATTTTAATAACGCTGATCTTACCCCGATGTTGCCGAATCCATTTCATCGCTTCGATCAACACATCCGCTTTTTCCATCGCTTTATCCATCATCATGGGAGGTGAAAGAGTAAGAGGTGATTCAAAATTCAATAAATCTCGTAACCGTCTATACTGTCAACGGGTAGAAATTGGTTGTTTTATTTGCAAACTCCCCCAAGGTCGTGTATCAAAGGTTGCCTACC
>JAIROD010000348.1 GCA_031257725.1 Planctomycetaceae bacterium
ATAATTCAATTTTTTATTTTCAAGCCATTAATTAATAAATTAATAGTTAACGACGGGGTTTACCCCGTGTTTTTGGGTTAAGTCGAACAACGCGGGGCAAGCCCACGCCGTTAACTTTCGGTAAATTCTGAATTATGAGAGATTCCCTATGGCAATGATTCGCCGAAAATTCAGAAAGATCAAAAAAAAATTCTTTCAAAAGGAAAAATCCCTGTTGACAATTTATTCGGTTCCATGTAAAATGTGAAACTCATTCAACTGCGAGACATTTTTTTCTGCCGTGTTGTTTTTCGGCAATGTTTCGCGGTTATTTCAATGAAACCTTATAAAATAAGGAGATTGACAATGAAAAATGTAATGATGTGGTTGGTCGGGATTTTGGCAGAATTTTTTGCGAAAAACCAAATGTTAAAATGGGCAAGACAGGGGGGGGGGGGCTGTCTGTAGGAAAGAGTTAAGAATGGAAAGCGGAAAAAGTTGGTTTTCCAACGTTTTTTCCGAAAAATTCTCAACTTTTGTTCGCTCTTCACGGTTCGGCTTTACGTTGGTTGAACTTCTTGTCGTAATTGCGATTATCGGGGTGTTAATCGCTCTTCTGTTGCCTGCCGTGCAAGCAGCACGTGAAGCCGCAAGGCGAATGACGTGTTCCAACAATCAGAAACAATTGAGTTTAGCGGTTCACAATTTCCACGATGTTCATAACCGTTTGCCGGCATCGGCGTTTGATCAAATTGCGGTTAACAAAAATCTTACCCATTGTGGATTTCTTCCTCTGCTTCTTCCCTTCATAGAGCAAGAACCACTCTATTCTGAACTGATGGATCCTAATGGATCGCCTCAAAACATTTATAGGAGGACTGTCGCAAATAATCGTATTATTGAGACATTTATTTGTCCCTCTGATATGAATTACACCATTGATGTGAGTTACACCATCGGAGTTGTTGCCAGTGAGGCGAACAACACGGTTACCAGTTATCGTGGTTGCCGTGCTGATCTGGCTGGCAGCGATGTTGATGTGGAGGCTGATATGAGTGCTGTCAATCCAGATCAGCTTCCAATGCGTCGCAGTTGGTTACATGGCGGACAATTTCTTGGAGGGCTTGAACTTATTAGCGATGGCACCAGCAACACCATAATGCTCAGCGAAGGTATCATTCACGACGGAACGGCAGCAACTTCGGGCGGAAATTTTAAAGCAAAAGTCGCAATCAATGCTGGCGGTCACTACGATGGTCCCAGCGGTAAAACACCGCAAGATTGTTTGAACTTAAAAGGAGCCGGCAAACAGTTTGCGAGTTCTACACAAGCAGTACTGAACGATATTGGTCATAATTTGGGTCGCCGTGCTTGGGGACATTATGTCCATTTTGCCTATTTTCATACACTTCTTCCGCCGAATAGCCCAAGTTGCCATAATGATTGGCATCAAGCATGGGTTTCTGCAAGCAGTAATCATTCGGGAGGAGTCAATGTTTCCTTGATGGACGCTTCGGTGCGATTTGTTACCGACATGATTCAAACCGAGAACCTGAACAGAGCTGTTACAACTCAAACACCGAATGCTCCTCCGGCATATCCTTACGATAGTACCGGCACATTCAGTTACGGTCTTTGGTCTGAACTTGGTTCCATTAACGGCGGCGAAACGGCAAAGCTTCCGTGAAAGATGTAAACAAAAGGTAGGCGATGTTTCGCCGAAAGGTCGCCTACTTGTTTGCGTGAATGGTTACCATTTCACAAGGAAATTTGTAATATTTCAGTGGAATATTTACCACATTCCTAACGCCGTAGGCGTTTACTGTGAATAACCGCCGGTTTTAACCGGCTGAGACGGACAAACAAATGGTCAACCCCTTTAGGGGTTGTCTGTGAAACTTCAGTTGAAATATGACGAAATTTTTATTTTTACGTATTGAATAATCCTCAAAACCTTTTTGATAAGGAAATTTTAATGAAACAAATTTTAGCCGCAATAATTTTTGTTATGCTTTTATCCGGTTGCGCTCAAAAAAATCCTTACGGCACAACGCATGTCGAAGGAACGGTACGGATAGACGGTGTTCCAACCGAAGGAATCAGTGTTACCTTTGCCCCTGTCGGCAACAACGGCAATTCCGCAGGCGGTCTGACGGATTCGTCCGGTAAATACCAACTGACAACCGGCGGCGCACCGGTCGGTAGCGGCGCAATTGCCGGAGAATATTACGTTACGTTTTCCAAAATTGAAATCGAAGGTTCGAATTTGAACCATGAAGAATATCGAAAACAAATCGGCAACCGTCCGCCGAAAAAAACTTATCTTGTTCCTCAAAAGTACGAAAATTCAACAACCTCTGGTATTTCGCCGGTGAAGATTGAAAAAGGTAAAAAGAATGTTTTCGATTTTGATTTGAAAAGATGAAGAATAAGGAAATATTCTTTTTATTCATGTAACATTTTAAGAATTAAACAACAGTGCCGGAAATACAAGCGTCTCACCTGTTCAAGCCGCATAAACCTTTTATGCAAATAAGCAGATAAGATGTCGGCACAAACCAAACTTTTTATACGGACAAGGTGTCCGTGTTCCTCGCGAAACGTTTTTTTTGCTGTTTTGTACAACGCAGCGATTCGCGATTATTTTAGTAAAACCTTATAAAATAAGGAGTATGACAATGGAAAATTTAGTAACATGTTTGACCGGTTTTTTGGCAATATTTTTTGCGAAAAACCCAATGTTAAAATGGCTGGGACAAGGAGTGAGCGGTCTCTATAATCTGTATAGAAAATTCCGGTCGAATTTTCATTACAATAGACGATCTCACCTATCTTCTCTTGGTTTCACGCTTGTTGAACTTCTGGTAGTCATTGCGATTATCGGAGTTTTAATTGCGTTACTTTTACCTGCCGTTCAAGCAGCAAGGGAAGCGGCACGACGAATGCAGTGTAGTAACAATCTCAAGCAACTGGGTATTGCTCTACACAACTATCACGACACCACCCGACGTTTTCCGGCGGGCGGCAGTCAACCAACTCCGAGAGCAACCGAAGCCAATTTTTGGGGTGCTCTGTTCACACTTCTACCCTATTATGAACAGCAGAGTCTTTATGACAGTATTGTTACTACTATAGATGTCAATCCGGCATACGGACCTTGGAATCCGACTGCCGCCCTTGAAGGACGTATTAACGCTTTGCTCTGCCCATCAGAAGGTAACGGAAAAGAAATGCTGTATATTCCCACAAATTATATGCTCTCTTGGGGAGATTACCTGTGGGATCATTGGACTCCCAGTTTGCCTCGCAATCCACAGGTTCCCAATATGAATGATGGACGCAATCCGAATCGCTCTGTGTTTGTCATCAATCAGTGGCGCGGTATGGCTTATATTGAGGATGGAACCAGTAACACAATTGCCATGAGTGAATCTGTCATTTGTCCCAACGCTTCGTCACGGTCAGTAAAAGGCGGAATTGTTCCGGTGGTTGCAAGTCCGGATAATGGTAATGATGGCGGTCCTATTGGTAAATGCGGTCTATCAGTCTTAACCGATCCATCTGACCGAACAATGTATAAATCCGGTTTAACGTTTTCTGATACAACGAAAGTCACAGAAATTGCGTCAAACCAACGCGGCGGACGTTTTCAAGACGGACGCACGATTTATACGGGATTCACGACGGTGTTACCGCCTAATTCTACGTCTTGTACGCATGCGTCCGCTGCGGAAGAATCTTTCGGAATTTATTCCGCACAGAGTCGTCACACCGGCGGAGTGAACGGAGTACGTTTTGACGGAAGCGTTCAATTTATATCCGAAACAATTGATTTTGGCGGCGGAGCCGGCGGTCAAGTTACATCGGGAAAAAGCCCGCATGGAGTTTGGGGTGCGCTCGGTTCTCCCAACGGCGGTGAATCCGTTACGCCGTAAAAGAGATTGTTCACTTTAGCTAATGACCAATTGAACAGTCAAGGTGTTGCGTTACACGTAACGCCTTGACCTTTACCCACATTATTCAACATCAATTCAAGTTTTAACGAAAGGATGAAAACATGAAATACTCAAGAATAATCGTTTCTGTTTTTCTTTTAATATTTTTGGTTTCCGGTTGCGGTCAAAAAAAGCGTCCTGACGGAATGCCGCCGTTGGTAACATGTTCCGTTTTGGTACAACAAGAAAACACACCGCTTGCCAATGCGAATGTTTCCTTGATTCCCGAAGACGGAAGTAAATGGAATGCCGCCGGAACAACAGATGTTTCCGGTGTTGCCAAACTTTACACGTTATCGCAATATGAAGGTGTTCCCGAAGGCAAGTACAACGTAGTTGTTTCGAAAACGGAAACAATTCCGGGCATTGCCGTTCCTTCCGGCAGCAGCGCGAAAGGAACACCCGACCAACACTTCAAGCTTGTAGAACCGCAATTTTCCAATCCAACAACAACTCCCTTGACACTTAACATTATTAAAGGAACGTCCGGTTACGAAATTAACGCGGGAAAAGCCGTTCGAATCCAAGAGAAACAACGGTAAAACAAAATAGGTAACTATTCAGTAGTGTATTATCAAGAGATATTTACAAAGTTGCCTACCTCTTGATTCTTTGCCTGATGATAAACAAGAGAATCGCTACTGAATAATTACTTGACTTTTAATAAAAATTCGTGTACACTCTATAAATTCGTAACTTAAAATTTGTGGTTATTCAGCGATTTAACGGCAAAATTTACTCAAATAATATTTGAACGGGGCAACGGCAAATGTGAACATTGTTTCCATTTTGATTTATTGTAACTATTCAGTAGCGATCACGTTTGTTTATCATCAGACAAATAATTACAAGGTAGCCGACCTTTCGCCGAAAGGTTGGTCGGCGTACTCGCCGACTTGCTTCTGTTGACGGATGGAAATTAAAGACCAACAGCGTACAACACAATAACAAACCAACCGGCGTAACCGTAGGTAAAAACCCTTCGGCGAAAGGTTGCCTACCTGACGATACAAACATGATCACTACTGAATAGAATTATTTTTCAGTGAAAGGAAAAGCCGAAACACGTAATCTTGCCGCCCCCATCGGAATGAGTTCGAGTTCTTCGACAGGTTCCGTTGTTTTAACCGGACTTTGTGGAACCGGAGCACAAAGTCCATATTGATCAACTTTCCAATCAGGAATTTTTCGTCCTTGCGCTTTCAGTGTTATCGGAACCGCATCTGTTGTCCATGGATAATGATCTGCGGGAAATTCTTTACGGATAATTTTTGTTTTAATTAATGTTTCCAGCTCCGTAAGACCGTAATTCCAATCCGAATCAGGATAAATTTCATAAGTAGGCCATTTTTGCGGATCGGCTCCTTGTTGCCAACGAGAATCGCCAATCGCCGTTTTCGTACTATTTCGTTGCTCATACCGTTCCTTAATCTTTAACGAAAAGGTCAACGGACCGTAATCAATACTCACACATCCTTTATTCTGTTGCCATACCCGAAGTGCCAACCGCATCGGCAATTTAATCGTAACATTATCGCCGTTATTCCATTGCCGGTTAAGCCGGACATATTGTTGCGGTTTTGGCTGGTTTTGGTTGTTCCACACGATGTTTTGGTCATTAACAGCGATTTGCATCTCATCACACCATTTCGGAACACGTAAATAAAGCGGAAATTCAATCGTTTTCGGAACAGTTATTTTCAACCGAACCTGTTCTTCAAAAGGATAATTTGTTGTTTCAGTAATAGAAATTTCGGTGCCGTCGGCAACTTTGGCGTTGACCGTACAAGCATTGTAAAGCACGGCGGCAAGTCCGTTGTCCGGTGTTGCCAGCCAAAGATGTTCAATATAATAGGGCAAACCGTGAGTGTGATTGTGTTGACAACAACGGCTGCTAAACGGGTTCATCGCCATAAACGGACCGGAATTTTCAATACCGGGACTATGATTTTTACTATCGGAAAGAACCTGATTCGGACTGGTAATATAACGTAACGCTTTGAAATCGGGCATAAACGCCGCCGGATAAGAGTTGAAGGCGACATCTTCACAGTTGTCTGCCCACGACGGGTCGCCGGTAATGCGTACCAAAAACATATCACTTGACATCTGTTCAACAATTCCACAGGTTTCAATACCTTGACGCGGATCAATGTAACCCATTCGGCTGTTTTCGTCACCGCCGAACATCCCGCCGGGAACCTGACCGAAACAAGCACGAATTAACCAAAAATTGTTATAGGTTGCTTTGAGATGCCAATCTTGTTTCGAATACATCCACCATGTTGCCGGTTCCCGAAAACATTGGGCAATATTAACGTTATGCCAATTGGGAAGCGAGGACTGCCGCATCCAGTTGGCGGTGTTCCGGTGAATTTTTTCCGCAACCTCCAACAAAAACGGTTCGCCGGTATGATTGTAAAGCCAAAAACAACTCAAAAGCATATCACCGCCGCGACTGTTTTCCCAATACGTTTTCAGCAATTTTTTATCAGGATAGGTTTGCACCCATTTGAAATATTTGGTCATAAAATCAAGAATTTTCGTATCTTGAGTATATTCGTAATACGATTGCATGATAAATAAAACGAGCATATTAGGCCAAAGATCCATTCCTTTTTCCGCATCGGGATTACCCGGTCCGAAAAAACCGTCTTGACGTTGACTTTTTAGAATGGCGTTAATCCATGTTTTAGTTTCGTTAATCATCGCGGAATCCTTGAGCAGATAGGCGATATTTCCGTAACCTTTAAGCCAATAAGGAACTTCTTCCCAGCCGTATTTTCCGCCGGTGGAAAGCCATGCGTTATCATTTTTATCGAGCCATTGGCTGATAGTACCGAGTTGTCCGGCAAGTCCGTCGCGCTGAAGTTCAAGACAACGCCCAGTCCAACCTTGCGCCTGAACTGCTCCAACCGGTAACTTGAAAAAAGGCGATGGTTCCAACGGTTGGCGATTACCAACGTAAAGCGGTTGTCCCTGCCCCATTTCAGGACGATCAACACAACAAACCTCCTTAGCAACAACTTTAACGACAAAATCAGAATCAGATGTTGCCGCAATTTCCTGACATGTTACTGTTACAGGAAAAAGAACATTCAAAAACAGTGAAATTCCAAACAGATAAATTTTTTTCATGGCAGTGATTAATAATGGTTAAGGGTGAACCGCCGATCATACAGCGGCAAACTAAAAGGTAACTATTCAGTTGATTGATTGGTCTATTTATTGTTACTGACGTTTTAAACCGGCGGTTCTTCACGTTGCCCCCCTAAAGGGGGTGTTGCTTATAATAAATCAACCGCAAAATGTAAAACCTCCAATCGAGTGAATAGATACATTTTCCAAATTTTCCAAAGAGGTTATGAAAATACCCTGTGTATTGCGTCAAGTCAACGAAGATGGGGGTAAACAAGACAAAACAATATAATCGTTTACAAAATGACATAAGATTGAAATGGGGAGCGTTTTCCGTTTGTGGGCGAGGTCAATGGTAACGGTTATTCTTTCGCCCTGAAAGGGCAATACATACCAGCCCGCCGCATCGCGACGGGTTCGATTGCCCCAAAAATCAACGCCCTGTAAGGGCAATTGATTAATAGATTCGTGGAGAGTTGATAGCGTTGCAAAGTAACTGTCTATTTTAAACACGAAATACACTTAGTCAGCGCGCGAAAATAACCTGTTCAAAATGTTATTGCTTATTTTTTTGAGATTGTTATAATTCGCGTATGTTTACACCCGATATTTTTTATTCAATCTATCAAAAATACGCTTCGAT
>JAIROD010000469.1 GCA_031257725.1 Planctomycetaceae bacterium
AATGGCGAAACAGCAAAATATAAACAAATCCACCTTGCTCGTTAAGTATATACAAATCAACGTTCCGCAACAATAGTCCTTGAAAAACGTCGCAATTGAATAACTTTTATCTGGTTATAATCCACAGATTAACGCAGATTGACACAGATTTTGAAGGAATTTAAAAATAATCTGTGAAAATCTGCGAAAATCAGTGGATCATAAAATGGTATTTCAAAAAAGTAGAAAAGATGCAACAACAGGATTGATAAAACAATAATATAATAAGATTATTCGTTCTTTGTCGAATTGAAGGCATTAACCGCATTATCCGGCAAAGAATCGTTAAAAGATAATCGTTATGTCTTTTTTTCAGTAAGTGATGATCCACAGATTAACGCAGATTGACACAGATTTTGAGGAAATTTAAAAATAATCTGTGAAAATCTGCGAAAATCAGTGGATTATAAAATGGTATTTCAAAAAAGTAGAAAAGATGCAACGACAGGATTGATAAAACTAAATAATATAATAAGATTATTTGTTCTTTGATTATTAAGGTTGTTTTGTTAAAAACTTAAAGTAGAATAAAGGTGATTTAGAAAAAACATCAAATTGTTGCGAAATACTACGAATAATTAAAAATCCTGATAAATAGAACACAATCTGTGATAATAAAGGAAAAACAATGACACAAAAAGACCCTGATACATACTCAATTATTGGAGCAGCGATGAAAGTACACAGTGAATTAGGATGTGGTTTTCTCGAAGCTGTTTATCAAGATGCTCTCGAAATTGAATTGACGAAACGTAAAATACCGTTTCAACGAGAACAAAAAATCCCCGTCTATTATTGCGGGCAAGAGCTGAAAACCTATTACGTTGCCGATTTCGTTTGTTATGACAGTATCATTGTCGAATTGAAGGCACTAACTGAATTATCCGGCAAAGAAAAATCGCAAATTCTCAACTACTTGAAAGCAACAAAAAAAACCAAAGCATTACTTATCAACTTCGGCAAAGAATCGTTAGAATATAATCGTTATGTCAATTTTTTTCAGTAAGTGATGATCCACAAATTAATGCAGATTGATACAGATTTTGAAAGAATTTAAAAATAATCTGTGAAAATCTGCGAAAATCTGTGGATCATAAAATGGTATTTTTATCGGCATCTACAGATTATTTTTTTATGTATTCTATGGTTAATAAAAATGAGACATAACTCTTTTGTTTCCCAGTTTTTCATCTATAATGTTTTAGAATCATCGCTAATATTATAAATCAAATATGCGTTTTGTAGAGATATTATTAGAGATTCCCTAATTCAAATTATCAGACCAAAGGTTTAACTCATGTGTTTTCTTTTTCGTAATGTTTTTTGGATATTATTGAGTGTTGCGTTGTTTTTGACAGAGCCGATGTTGGCGGTTGCTTCAACCGGAGAAGGGGTGAAAGCGTTTCGGAATGGCGATTATCAGAAAGCAGCCGAAGAATTTGCGGATGCCGAACAAAAATCACCGGACGATTTGCGGATTATTTTCAATCGCGGAGCCGCACTCGCCGCTTCAGGAAAACTCGATGAAGCAACACAAACACTTCGGAAATCAGCAGTGGCAAAAGACAAAAATATTGCATCAAAATCGCTTGCTCTTTTAGGCGGTCTTGCTGTTGACCGTGCAAAACAACTTCTCCCCGAAAAACCCGAAGCAACTCCGTCCGAACAACGTCAACATGTTCTCGATCAATTGCTTGCCGCAGAAAAATATTACACGGAATCGCTTGCCATAGAACCGTCTGAAATTGTCCGAATGAATCTCGAACAAATTCGGGCATGGAAAAACAAAATTCAAACGGAATGGGATTCTGTTGATCGTTCTCAAAAACGTTCCGGCGATATTTCCAAACGATTGCAATGGTTTGAAGATTGGGAAGGAACAATCAACAACACCATTCGTCGGACCAACGAAATTCCCGATTCACCCAAAAAATTCCAGACTCTTTACGAAACAACCCGCGAACAAAACAAATTAACAGACGAAATATCGTTTTTACGAAACGATATTCAACAAGCGTTGCAACCCAAACCGGACGGCAATGAAATATCGGAACAAGAACGGCAAGGAATAGAGCCTGTTCTTCAGGAATTGGAACGGATTCACCATTTAGCCGGAAATGTCGGCGAATCACTCCGTCAATTTCAGAATGAAAAAGCGTTGGAGGTTGCCCGTGAAGCGGCTGACCGTATGAATCGGCTTCGTTTGAATTTATCTCCGTTTGAAGTGATTGTTCAGGAAGCCGAAAAAAGACAAGCAACACTTTGTAACATCAATCCGTACAGTAACAATAAACCACCGGAAACGGAACAACCGGAAACTCCGAATATAACGGAACAATCACGTGAAGAACAACTGATTGCCGATTGGATGCCGTTAATGTCTTTTCGGGCAAAGCAGGGGTTACAGAATATAGAGTCCGGTCATCTTAACAATCAAAATCAGTTCAACAATCAAAACCAGTCGGTTGAGGCTCTTCGTGAATCAATGAATTTAGCCATAAAATACGCGCCGGAAATTCAAACATTAACCGAAGAGGCTGCCCAATTGCTCACCGAAAACCAATCCGAAGAAGCGTTACCAAAACAAAACCAAGCCCTTGAACGATTACGTGAAATTCTGAAACCGTTACAGCAGAACCAACAGAATCAGCAGAACCAACAAAACCAACAGAATCAACAAAACCAACAGAATCAACAAAACCAACAGAATCAACAAAACCAACAGAATCAGCAAAACCAACAGAATCAGCAAAATCAACAGAATCAGCAAAATCAACAGAATCAGCAAAATCAACAGAATCAGCAAAATCAACAGAATCAGGAACCCAAACAGGAAGAGCAAAAAACAGATAAGTCCGCTGAATCCCATCCGGCGGAATCGATGCCGGAACAACAAAAAGACGATTTAACGTCACAGAAAAAAGAGGCGGAGACTGAAAAAGCGGAACGAATGTTGCGACAAGTCAAACGGCGACAACAGGAAGCCAATGAAAGGCGTGAAAAAGTCCGTGCTTTACTCATGCAGGCAATTCCGGTTGAAAAAGATTGGTAAATATACTTTGGGCATTCAATAATATTGAAAAAACGTAATATTTCAGTGGAACTGGCGAAAATGTACTGTAATTGTTCCCACGACCTTATTTCTAACCTGATTTTCTAAACAAAAACAACCTTAGCAGCAGCAAAGCAACATAACAAATTACCTTATTACCTTATTGGTCATGTGACAGCGAAAGTGGCGTGCTTGTGTGCCTTTTTTTTGTCAAGAGGTGTGCTACATTCGCTGTCACATATTGTTTCAATAAATGATGTATTTATGTTTTATTAATTTTT
>JAIROD010000618.1 GCA_031257725.1 Planctomycetaceae bacterium
AGAAGATTCCTAATTTGTGTGCGTGAAATAAGGTCAATGTAATTGAGCGGTTCATCCCAAAGATAAAGATGAGACCGCTCGCAAAGATTCGCAGCAAGTAATACCTTTTTCTTTTGACCAGCACTAAAACCCGACATGTCGTTGTCATAATCATCTTTGGGAAATCCCAATTTGTGCAAAATTGTCTTCAATAAACTCTCATCAATTTGTCGTTGTACGATAAAATCTTTCATGTTGCCCTGAAGGAACGATGCGTCTTGTGGCAAGTATGATATTTTCAGATTTTTCGGAACACGGCGATGTCCCTGATACGGGATGTCCCTCCCCTCGATCAGTTTCAGAAGACTCGACTTACCACAACCATTCCGACCGCAAACTGCAACACGATCTCCTACATCAACCGAAAAACTAACCCCATTCAATAACATTGTTTCATTATATTGCACAACAATATTTTCCAAATCAATAAGCCGCGACGAATGAAAACGAATCGGCATAATAGAAAGTTTTTCTGTAATTTCTGTATTTTTGAACAATTGTTGTTTTTGCTCTATTGCCTGTTGTTTGCGGTTTTCGGCAGACTTGGCATGTTTCATTATTTTTGCCGCTTTAGCACCGATAAAACCGCGATCCACCGGACCATGACCATACTTTTCCTTTTCGGCTTTGTTCGACCATTCGGCTGATTGCCTTGCAGCTTCCTGAAGATGGCGTACTTCTTTTTTGAGTTTGTTGTTTTCCGCTTGTTCAAATTGTTCGTGATAATCTCGGTTACATTGCCACGTTGAAAAATTCCCTTGCGTTAATTCAAGACCATCACGGTTTATGGACAAAATATGATCAACACTTTTGTCCAACAATGCACTATCATGTGAAACGAGAATGAATCCGCTTTTTTTACTCAGATAATTACCAACAATATTCCGCCCTTCAAGATCAAGATGATTGGTCGGTTCATCAATCAGCAGGAAGTGGTTGTCGTTTAGAAACAACACCGCAAGCATCACTTTTGTTTGTTCTCCACCGCTCAGTGTTTCAAAAGACCGAGTCAACACCTCGTCGGAAATTTCCAGCAACGATATTTCGCGTTCCAGTTGCCATGTTTCGAAGTCAGCAATTTGCGTAGCGATTTCATGCGTGGAACGGGTTTTATCCTGAACGGAGTACGGAAAATATTCAAGCGGAACCGGCACATCAATTTTCCCACTGCAAGCGAAGTTTCCAAGCAACAAACGAAGCAATGTCGTTTTGCCGCGACCGTTACGCCCAATCAAACCAAGTTTCCAACGTGTATTGATTTGCAGTGAAATATTGGAAAATAAAGGTATTCCGCCGTCGTAGGCGAAACTCATGTTGACGATATTGATGATTGGCATTGTTTGGTACAAAAAAGGAGTTTCCCTTTTTCCAATGTATTTGTTGGCGATTTATGCGCCAAATATTACATTGCAGGGAAGTGGAAAACAAAAGCAATTTGAAGACAGAACACGACCACTGACGTTCACCCTAAAGCAACATCAGGTTAATCGTACCAAATTCGGAAGAAGATATTTATTTCATTGCCGTATGAGGCTAGGTCAAGAAATGGTAAATCCGGCAGGTATTTCATTGGTTTACCCTGCCCTGCCGGAAACTATTTGATATTATTATCGGCTCAAAGTTTCAGGAACATTAATAGTTAATAGTTAATAGTTAATAGCGGCGCAAGCGAATGATCGCCTTTTCGGTAAAATTCGGCTTGCGCCATAATTCATATTCACAATTCACTATCAACAATTCGCTATTGCAATAATTCATTTGAAAAGGCTTTTGGTGAAAGAGGTTGTCCGGTTGCCTGTTCTACAAATTTCGACCATGTATATTTTGCACCCGGAAAAAAGACCTTATCTGTAAGAATTTTGCCGATTTTTGGATCATCATTGATAAACGCTTTGCCAAGTACTTGTCGGAGTTGGGCGGCGAAAAGTTCGCCGAGCATATAGTTGTGGTAGTACACCGGCGCAATCACAAAATGCGGTTTCGATGCCCAATCACCTGCATAACGTCCGTCCGGACGTTTCAGCAATTGATAGCGTGTTACCATTTCCCACCACAACGTTTTCAGATCCGCATCAGGATTTTCGTATAACGCCTTTTCAAAATTCAGCATAACAATTGTCCATCGACAGAAAATGAGTTGTTCCCGTTGGCGTTGTTTTCGCAATGCATCGGCAACAGCGTTGACTGTTTTTGAATCTGCATCGGCAAAACGAATCATCCATTGAGGAGTTCGGGCTTTGGCTCCGAACATCATAGCAATTCCTTCGGTTGTAAAGATGTGAGCCGAATCACGGAGATTGAACGGCAAACTCTGATCACAGTTCAGCGAATAAACTCCGTGACCGCCTTCATGCAACACTGTATCCATCCATTCCGCAGTTGGTTTAACATTGCAGAGGTTGCGGACATCCCCTAGTGTATCCATGTCGATACTGAACGCATGTTGATTCTTTCCCGTACGCTCAAACATGTCACTCCGCTTCAAAACTTCCTCATAAGGAAGTCCAAGATGTTTGTAATATTTGACCGCAATCGCAATAATTTCCTCTTTGGTTTTATTTTTGTAAAACAAATTGGGGTCAACCTCCTTTGATGGCGGCGCCTGTTGGAAAAACGGATTATCGTAATGCCATGGCATTAACTGATCCGACGGAATACCAAACTTAACCGCTAACTCATTATCGAGTTCTTTTTTCATTTCAGTAAAAATCGGTGCGGTTGTTTTTTCGAGTTCGTCGAAAATTGCCAGAAGTTCGTCCGGTTTGTAATCCTGAAACACAATTTGCATTTCCCAGTAGTTTTTGAAACCAAGTTGTTGAGCGGCTTCGTTTCGGACTTTGGCAAGCGCAATCACGTGGTCGTCAACTTCCTCCCCAATCTGTTTAAGCGTTTCCCAAATCTTTTGACGTTTCCCCGAATCCGTTTCCTTTTCCAACATTTCCAATAAATCGTTGTTTGTGTATTCCCGCCCGTCAAGTTGGGGGCGATGATTTTGGAACGTCTTTTCAATCTCCGACAACATCTCCAACATCTTTTTAAGCAATTCCGGCGGTAATTGGTTTTGAGCATACTGAAGTTCCATTCGCTCCGCCGCACGTTGGTCGATTTCCGTGAGACCAACCGCCCTGCCCCGCAATTCCTTAATCATATTGTATTGGGTTTTATCGCTGTGATATTCCGCCAATGCCAGTTTTGCGTCGGCGGAACGTTTGAACGCTTCTTCCTTGCCCGTAGTCATTGCGTCCCACTCCGCATACGAAGAACGTTTGAATAACTCAAAAACTTCCGCTTGATAAAGATCCAAAAAAACTTTCAACTTAACCGCTTCTTCATTCATGGTTTTAGGTTTGGAAGGTTGTGAGGGTGTGGTCGCTTTAGATCGCAACCGGTTTTGGAAAAAAAATCGGGTTTGTGCTTCAGTTGTCGCTGTCAATCCCGCAAAAAATAGAACAAACAACAACAACAACAAATTCAACTTGCAAAAAAATAAACGGGACATAATCTTGCTCCATTTCAGGTTAACGTGTTGACCAAAATACGATTGTAAGGATTATATCAGTAATAGTTGAGAGTGGATAGCGGAGGTATGAGGGAACAGAAAATCCCAAGAAGGAATCTCTAATAATTCAGAATTTACCGCAAGTTAACGGCGTGGGCTTGCCCCGCGTTGTTCGATTTAAGCCTAAAACACGGGGTAAACCACGTCGTTAACTATTAATTTATTAATTAATGGGTTGAAAATAAAAAACTGAATTATGAGAGATGCCCATTAGTAAAAATGTTTCGGCGAAACATCGCCTACCTCTTGATTATTGACCTGATGATAAATAATAGGAATGATCCGAGATATTACCGGATTCGTTTTTGTCCTTTTTTGGTTGGACCGGTGTAGGAAATTCCAGCGTCGATATATTGTCCGCCGCCGGTTTGTTTGCAGTGAATTGCAATAACATTTTTACCCGCCTTGAACGCTTTCACCGCATTATTCAGCGCGAAATTGGTGTAATTACTGACATAACCCTTCACTTCAAGAACCTTCACGCCGTTAATATAAACTTCGGCATTTTCATCGTGATAAAGGTCAAGCGTCAACTGTGACGGGTTTTTCACGTCTTCCGCAGCAAGTTCAAACGATTTTCGTATCCAAATATCGTTTGTTTTCCATTCCGTGCGGACGGTTGTGTTTGGCGTTGAGGCGGTTCCGAAGCCGGCGTTGCCTTTTTTCCACGCTTTATCGTCAAACGCTGCTGTTTCCCAACCTTCGGCGGGTTGATCCGTTGTGAAAGACCATTCGGATTCTTTAACGGCTGCTGTTGGAATTAACGTTTTAATTTCCGGCGGGGGATAGTGTAAAGCGTCATTGGACGCTTTGAACTTTTCAACATCAACTTTGATAATACGGTCATAAGTCATGAGACCGTTCACTTCAACCTCAACGTCGGTAGTTTGCGTGTAAACGGCGGCGGACAGACCTTGATCAATCAACGGAAACAGACGTTGGTTTAATTGTTTATAGGTTTGCAGCAAATCATCTTTATCTTTCAAATTACCGCCGTACCCCCAGTTTTTATCCGATTCAACCCACGTATGCCCCTTAACCGGCAAGCCGAGTCCGCCGTATTCACCGAGAACGGTTGCCCGTTTTTCTTCCGGCGGGAACATTCCGGGACCGCGGTATTGATGTCTATCGTACAAATCACCGCAACCGCGATCCGACCAACCGCTTGGACCATCAACCAATCGGGTAGGATCGAGTTGTTTTGTCAGATCGAGAATCCGGCAGGTATCGAATTGTCCCCAACCTTCGTTGAACGGAACCCAAACAACGATACTGGGAGCGTTATAACGGGTTTCGATAATTTCCTTCCATTCCCGTTCATAATTGGCGGCGGATTCCGGTGACCGCACGAAATCCGGGTCTTTTGGGGCGATATATTTATCGCCGCTGGGCATATCCTGCCAAACGAGAATCCCAAGCCGATCACAATGGGCATAGAACCGCATCGGTTCGACTTTGACATGTTTACGGAGCATATTGAATCCGAGTTTTTTGGTAACTTCAAGATCATAAGCCAACGCCGCATCGGTTGGTGCGGTGTAAAGACCGTCGGGCCACCAACCCTGATCCAGCGGACCATGTTGAAACAAGAATTTTCCGTTCAGTAACATTCGAGTAATTCCATCTTCGGTTTTTCCGAGCGATATTTCTCTCATTCCGAAATAAGAATCGACAGAATCAATTACTTTTCCGTTGCGGACGATGGAAACGGTTAAGTCGTACAGATTGGGTTCGTCGGGTGTCCAGAGTTTCGGGTTGGCAATCGTCAACACCAACGGTTCGCCGGCGTTGGTTTTTTTAACGGTTGTGAATAATTTTGCCGAAAACCGGCGTAAATTCCTTCGTCCGAACAGAGTGCGATTGTTGAGTTGTTTATTGGTTTCCGATTCAAACGATGCTTTCGCTTCAATCTGATCGCCGTCCTGTAGATTTTTAACAGTGGTTTCGATGGTTAAAGTTTCGTTTTTGATATTGGGAGTGAATTTAAGTTTTTCGATGGCGGTCACCGGAACGGGTTCAAGCCAAACGGTGTCCCAGATTCCGGTAACGGCGGTGTACCAGATTCCGTGCGGATTTTTAATTTGTTTACCGCGCGGTTGAAAGTGGTCGTCGGTTGGGTCGAATACGGCAACAAGAAGTTCCTGCTTCCCTTCCGGTTTCAGAGCATCGGTAATATCGAACGCAAACGGAGAGTAACCGCCGACATGTTTACCGACTTCTTTACCGTTGACCCAAACGGTGGTTTCCCAATCGACGGCGCCGAAATGTAATAAAATTCGTTGACCGTCCCAATTTTTTCCTTTTGGAATATCGAAGGAGCGGGCATACCAGAGTTTTTGGTCTTTTCCCACTGTTTTCCCGACACCGGACAACGCCGATTCTATGGGATAAGGGACAAGAATTTTGCCGTCGGTTTGTTCCAATGTTGCGGCATTGCGGTTGGTGACGGCGTAATCCCAAAGCCCGTTGAGATTCAGCCAGGTATCGCGGACGAGTTGCGGTCGCGGATATTCCGGCAACGGATTTTGGGGATCAACATTTTTAGCAAACTCAGTAACAATTTTGCCGGAAACGATTTTCCAATCGTCCGCTGTAACGACAGCAACCGGCAGTAACAACAAACACAGAAGGTAAAGTAGCCGTTTCATAAATTTTCTGAAGGTTAAGGGGGTTAACGAGGTTTACAAATTGGATTAACAAATTCGCCGGTCTCCGAATGACTTGGCGAAGGGACACGTTGAATTTTCCAAAGAGGTTATGAAAATACCCGATGTATTGTGTCAAGTCAATGAAGATGGGGGCAAACAAGACAAAACGATATAATCGTTTACAAAATGACATAAAATTGAAATGGGGAATGTTTTACGTTTGTGGGTGACGGTTAATGGTAACGATCATTCTTTCTTTCGCCCTGAAAAGGCAATAGGGAACCTCTCATAATTCCGCATTTACCAAAAGTTAACGGCGTGGGCTTGCCCCGCGTTGTTCAACTTAACCCTAAAACACGGGTACCCCCCGTCGTTAACTATTAATTTATTAATTTATTAATTTATTAATTAATAGGCTTGAAAATAAAAAATTGAATTATTAGAGATGCCCAATTTAAAAATGAACCCCAAAATCACGGTGGTCTCTGTGATAAAAAATGAACGAGCAATTTAAATCGAAAATTAACGACAAAATGGAACAACAAAATAATAAACAGACACTTAATATACCTGTTGTTAACAACTGTACTTTCCAAAAAATTTAATCACAATTCCTTAAAATCCCTTGTTTTTTCAATTTTTATCAAATGATAATCATTTTGGACGTGTACAAAAATATAATTAAATATATTTTATTCAAAAAAAGCCTTAAAAACCAAGGGATTTTTTAGTGAAAAATTTGGAAAGTGCAGTTCAAATAGAAAACGAATTATTTTTCATTCTGAGTCTTGTGAATACAGTATTGATATTTTTAATATTTCAAGATAAAATTTAGGATCACAATATTAAAGATCGAAAAACAAATTTGTTTCATAAATAAAAATTATTTCATACCTTACATTTTTATTTTTATGAGGATATTTTTACTAAGCATTTAATGAAACTATTATATATTATGAAATTATTTAAAATTCCCAAAACGACATTTATTGAAAAGATTGTTATTACTTTATTTACTGTTCCTTTCTTGTATTTAATAGTATTTTCAATCAATTTTGGGTACAATGAGTCGAAAAAAAACCGTGTCGATTGGAAATTAAATAGCTTACCTGACGAAAGTAATCGAATTTATCATCCATGTGGGATGTCAATAATATCTCCTAGCGGATGGACACATTCCTTTTCTGCTAATAATAAGGAGGGTAATGGACTTTACCTGAGAGGAGACATGAATCGCCGTAGAGGATGTGTGATTAAGATATTGGAATATAACGTACAAAATTATCCTGATAAAATAAAGAATGATCATACTTTTAAACCAATTATTTTTCAAAATTTACCCGCACTAGAAAAATTAGAGATTGAAAAGGGGGACAATGGGATATTAGCCGAAGTCCCCTCAACAATAATGGGCGAAAGATATTTTATTAGGGGAAATCACTGTTATGGTATTGTTTACTATTTTCAATTTTGGGATACTGTTCCAGTAAATTTATCTCTTTATCTCGATAGTTTACGAATAGATAATATAAATCAAGAAGATGTGAATATGCAGTAAAATTAAGCGAAGTAAAAAAAGACTATTGAGATTTTCTGAAGATTTTAAAAAACTATAAAATTTTAATACAATTATTGAATTGGCAACAATTTTCACAAACAAAATGAAATTGAAAACTTATAGATTTAATAAAACTCGAAAAGAGGACTATTTTGGGTATTTACAGAAATATAGTTCATCAACATTCGTTATAAAGAATACCGGACTAACATTAGGGCACCTCTAATAATTGGTTTTATTGTTTTTTTTTAATTTTTGGACACGCAAATTTCAAATTAAAACTGACAGTTACAGTATATATTCTGTTAAAATTAAATGTTATTGGGATTGATTGTTTGAATCAAAATACGGACTCCCGCACCGATTTCAAATTTTTCTATAACTTTTTTATTTTCAACAGTTATTTTAAGTGGAGTTGTGGTTTCATCGTTGTATTTCGTATCAATAAGTGAATAAATTTGGAGAGGCACAGATTGAGAAGGTAATGTTCCTGACATTGTATCGTATTCACCGGTTTTTTCTGTTTTGGAAAGAGTGACTTTATACACCCCAGAGGGAGCACCGACGAAATTTCCATGAGTTCGGATGGTTGCTGTTCCAGAAGTGTTGGTTAAACCGGAGACTGTCCAACATTCTGTTACATCCGGGTCAATCAGAGAAATCAATATTCCCTGTACGGGAACACCATTCTGAGTAATTGTGATTGTACAAGGAAAAAGTTTCGGAAGTCCGTTTGGCTTCTGGACTCTGTTACAAGCAAGAGTTATTCCGATACTAAATAAAATAATAAATGATAATCGAATCGTAGTCATACTATTTCGTTTGTTTTATTGGTTATAATTTTTCAAAATGAGGATATTTCCCCGGCATTGATTGTTCCCATCGCTCCCCAGACACCAAATGGGCTTGTGCTGGAAAGATAATTTCTCACATGATGTGTTGCGTTGTAGTTTCCACAATCAATTGTTTCAGAAACAAACCGAACACTACTATCGACCAAGAGACTATTAACTCCTCCCGAATGATTACTATTGGCGGTAAAAAGTCCAAAATAATCGATACTGATTGGGTAACAAGAAGGAGAATTGGGGGGAAGGATTGTATTGAATCCGGTTACGGCGGCACGACCATCAGCCCAGCGTCTTGCACGAAGACTTCTGGATGGATTGGAAATTTCGTTTATACCAATTTTGGCACTCATACATCGTCCCGGCAATATGTCACCGCCGCTTCGACAGGCGGCAATAAATGCAATTCCTCCGCGTAATACTTTGGGCGCCGATGTTGACGTAACTTCCGGTGAACCGACACTTTCGCTTGCCGCAACCGAATTTGATGTACCATCCTGTACTGAAGCCATTGAATGCCAAATATTCTCGCCAAATAAAGAACGATTATTGATTTGATTTCCTGTATAAATACCACCGCTGTGATCAACAGGTGGTTTATCGCGATCCGCCAATGGGAGACTGTTAGTACGATCAAAATTGTTCAAAAAAACATCCGCCATACAAAACTGGATATTCGAACCGGATGATTCATATCCCACTGTCGGTACTGAAATTTGGGCAGCAAGTCCATCAGAAGGGCAACAGAGCGAACTGATGATAAGTGTCTTAAAAAGACTCGATCCACCATGGGCATCAGTCGAATGTGTTACAGTTGGTGTATTCTGACAATGAGTAGTGATTGTATCATAAGCAGAAATCTGTTCCAGATAAGGAAGCAAAGCCAAAATCCCTCCCCAATGTGCCTGATATTTATAGGCCATACGGGCAGGAAAGGCATTAAATGTATCATGGTAATTATGGAGTGCAATACCAAACTGTTTCATATTGTTTGAACACTGCATTCGTCTTGCAGCTTCTCGCGCGGCTTGAACCGCTGGCAACAGAAGTGCGATTAAAACCCCGATAATCGCAATCACCACAAGAAGTTCGACCAACGTAAAGCCGAACGGTGAAGAACGCAAAAGGTGTAAGAAGTTTGCAGGAAAGAGTTTAGAACGATTGGAGTGAAAACACACTCCACTCTCCATTCTTAACTTTCTTCTACATACTGCCCCCCCCCCCTGTCTTGCCCATTTTAACATTTGGCATTTTTCAAAGAAGAACGCCAAAATCCCAACCAGACACATCACTACATTTTTCATTGTCAATCTCCTTATTTTGTAAGGTTTTATTGAAATAACCGCGAAACATTGCCGAAAAACAACACGGCAAGAAAAAAATGTCTCGCAACGGAATGAGTTTCATAGTTTACACGGAACCGAATAAATTGTCAACAGGTTTTTTTCTTTTTGAAAGAATTTTTTATTTTTTAAAATACTCCACA
>JAIROD010000647.1 GCA_031257725.1 Planctomycetaceae bacterium
CAAGGATAGATCGGCGGCATTCCTTCCGGTAACGAAGGAGCGCAACCGGAAAAACACAACACCGCTAATAAAATTACAAAATGTAAATGTAAAGTGTTTTTGTGTGACATAATTTTCTCTCAATGGTTAAGAATAAAAGGAACATGAATCACTGAACATTCTGTGATTTACAAAAAAATAATTGATTATTTCGTATTTTGGGGGGCAGTGTGATCACGATGAATATTTGTCTGTCCCGTAGGGACAAAATATTGGTAGAAACAATGTCCTTCAAAAACACTCGTCCCATAGGGACGATATGTTGGTAAAAATTGGAATCAATGCCGGATGTAAATTTCACCAACATTGCGTCCCTACGGGACGCGAATAATTTTGTTATGCCGTTTGCTACCAACATGTCGTCCCTAGCGGGACGGAATTTTTTTAGGGATTCCTTCCAACAATTACAGTAATTACGGTTGAGTATTTGACTCTCCGCCGTTAATGGTTCCTAACGCTCCCCAAACTCCAAAGGGAGATTCGTTTCGTAATCTTGGGTCACCATCAACATTCGCAGTTGCCGCCGTGTAACCGGAAGATAAACTATTGATTGTATCGCTGATAAAACTAACCGCACCGTCTCCTTTAACGACATTGACACCGCCGGTATGATAGGAGTTAGCCGTCAACAAAATATTGTTGTTACCATTACTTTGGTTACCTGCACACGATGGACCATTCGGTGGAACAATGGTATAGAAACGGGCTGAGATAGCTCTTTCGCAAAAAGCGGCGTCACCTCGATTGGTCATATAATCTGACGCCCCCATTCTTGCTCCTGAGGCAGTTGTTTCATGTGTTCCGCTGACAATATATTGATTACCGGCGGCAATAGACATGACTGTTGACAATGGTGTAATAGTGTAACCTCCTATACCTGGACCGCCATCGCCCCAACCGGTGATGACATTGGTCAAAATACCGCCTTGAGTCCGATTCATCACGGTTTCATCGGTGATTCCCCGCTCGCTCATAAAAATGGTATTACTCAGACCATCGCTGACAGAAGCAAACGAATGGCTTTGTGAAATATTTTTTGTTCCTAGAATAAAACGGAACGGCGCCCGCCAGAAACTGCCTCCTAGGTTCACGGTCAATGTCCCGCTTTCGAGAGGATATGCGCCATTTTGGGGAAAATAATCTCCGCCGGAAAATTTGTAACGGATGTTCCTTTTTAGCGGGACAAGACTTTCCTCCATAACTTATTATTATATTTTGAGTTATGTCATTTTTTGTTTTTTTGTTTGCTGGCTACATTTTTTAGTTTTGTTTTGGTATTGGCTTTGTTTTTTAGTTTTGTGGGAAAGATTTCTGGCATTGGGATGTTGGCCAGCGTAAAGAGTTGTTCGATCTCTTTTTGAGGTTTAGGAACATAAAGAGCCGGTATGTTGGCGTCCAGTTGAACCTGAACGGTACACCGTGTTTCCAGCAACTCCATTCCCTCCTCCACCGTCATGTCCAACTTTCCCCAACTCTCCCATAATTTGTGTTGCCGGAATATGATCAATAATATTCAGCGAAGATTCCGCAACAGAAAGAACAGGGAAACTTTCCTGTTGCGCCCGCATTTTCAAACGGTATTATGAGAAAAAACGGGAACAACGCCAACGGGCAACCCCTGCCACATTGGATGGCGAGAGATCCTGACTCGCCCATTCAATTTTCTATTATGTTACGCTAAAATACATTGTTTTTAAATTGGCGGGATTTTTCCACAACACATAACACTGTTGGTACGTTTCCGTTGCATTGATATTTGCGTTTCGTCCGGATTTGTTTAACCGTCTTTTCGATCAGGAACAAACCTCCATGACACCGTCGCCATCCAAACCGCTTCAAGAGATGGTAAGTCCGATTTATAAAACGAAAATAAATCACACGGATGCCAAACGATTGTCGGAATTTTACAGAGCATTGGCTGATGTAATTTTTCGCGACGAAAATAGTCTTATCAAAAGCAGTGCTGAAGTTCGTCTCATCAATGAGCGTTCAGGAAGATTGTGTTTTGAACACACAGGAATTTCCGGTCGTTATCTTCAGTTGGCAGAAGAAATTGATACTGTTATTGGTTACGGAATCGGCAGTAAACATATCGACGGTAAATGGGAATCAGTTGAGATCAATCCTAATAACCGTCAAGGACTCGTTGATGCCCTGAAAGCGGTTGCATGGGCTTGCGAACAATCATCCGCATTGAATTGATCCGGTGTAATCAAGTAAAAGATTTAAGGGTTAAAGATACAAAAATAAGATATTATCGTGAATATTTTCAATATGATTTCCTATAAAAAAGATACAAACATAAATACAGTGTACAGGAATGAACCATGAACAGACGTAAATTCTTGAAACTTTTTTTCGATGCCGTTCATTGGAAGGGCAGCTTTGTCCGGTGATTCCCTTGCTCAGGAAATTCCGTTCGAATTTTCACAAGGTTGGATACCGAATCCGCGAGCGACAGAGGAATTTAGTCAATCATTATATTATTCGTTCCTATCAAGATTATTGGGATGTCAAGGTTCCGCGTGGTAAATTCACAACTAATATACCGCGAAATGAAAAGTTTTGGAGTGAACATGACCGCAACGTGGTTTTCGATGATGAAATATCAAGACGTTTTGGTTATCTGTTTGAATAATAAGCGTCATATCCGTTTTATAACTGTTTCCAAATTTTTTTCATCAAATATTGCTAAGACGATCAAATCGTAGCAACCAATAGATTTTATTGATATAGATATAAAAATCAATTCATTATATTACATGAGTAATACCATTCAAGAGAATCGGACAGTAACAGATGTTGTCAAAGCCGACCTTTGTACAGGCGGTGCATTTTGCGTAGCGATATGTACCAAGCAATGTATCTTGATGAAATTGATGTTCAATAATAAACACTCTAAAAATAGTACATTTTTTATAAAATTTAAGAGAAAACAATGAAATCAGTACTTTTTGAAACAGTTGACGGTGAAGTGGGATTCGGAACAATCGGTTTGGATGGTAAACTCGGTTATCATCATAGTCACGTATTCCTTTCTCCTCAATATCGTTATTGGGAAACGATTAGTGCCCATGCACCTTCGCGAATACAAATCAGCATCAAACATGTAACAGGGCATTTTCTGACATTTCTCAATGCCGGTGTTTTGGCAGGACCAATTCATGTATTCCTGAAAGCAATGGAGATAGGTCAAACGATTCGGACGGCACTCATCAAGGGCAAACCTTGGTCCGGTATTATGGAACATCATTACCGGGACCATCGCGATTGGTCACACGATGACGACCAATATCTGTATCAACTTTGCCCAATGTATCATTCTGAATTTTTTACACCGGATATTGAAAAACGGTTCTGTGTTCATCTCAAAGGATATCCGACAAAAAATTGGCGTAACGATTTCGAGTTCCGTGATCCGTGTTGTGCCGGTTTTGCTTCGATTCTACATATTCCTGATTTGGCAGGAACTGAATTTTGGAAAGAATGGGTGAACTATGAAGGCAATCTCCCTGTCTTAAAAATGAAAAGTTTGGAGATTGGATATCGATGTTCTGGTTATGGGATGGTCGTCATTGGCAAGTCTCCCGATTTTGGCGGTATGCAGCTTCAAGACAATGTGTTACAAAATTATGACGAAACAATCAGTGCTCATGCTAATTCACTTTTGGAAGTTGATGTCAAAGAAGAAGTTTGTCTTGCCGGAGCAATTCATGAAACGAATACCAATAAAACGAAACAGATCATTGCATCATTTTATCTGGATGAGGAATGTATTGGTGTTGCCAATCGTGCAGGTCTTGAAGCATTCGCAACCGGTGTTCCGGTTGTTGCTCAAAATGACTGGGGTTGGAAAGAAATGATCGAACACGGTCAAACAGGTTTTCTTGGCAGCAACGATCAGGAGCTTGCCCATTACACCGCCGTACTTGCTCACGATGAAAAATTGCGGCAACAAATTATTCAAAACGCTTATGAAAAATTGACGACAGTCAAGAACCAATAAAAAAACAACATTCGCTGAACTCGTTGTGAGGC
>JAIROD010000702.1 GCA_031257725.1 Planctomycetaceae bacterium
AATTGGATAATTTCGTCTTTGGTGAAATTTTTTAAAGTCAGAGTTTCCATAATAATATTGAACGGACTGGCACTGCCCAATGTTGCGCTGTCGGGACGAATCTGAGCTTTGTAGTCGCGAATATTACGCATACCAACTAAGGCAATCGAATGAACAAAAGGTTTTGTGCTGCGTTCATTATAACCGTTTCGCAATTGCCGCAAAAAAGAGATTAGTGTTCCTTCACTAAGGCAATCCGCTTCATCAAATAAAATCACTAACGGTTTGTCCAACAATTTACAGAACCGTTTGAGTGACGATTCTAAAACACCGATGAAATCGCTATAATCCGCATCTTTGGCAAAATCGGAACAAGATGGAATATCTGTATCAATGAGTTCGTTTTTCATATTTCGTACTATTGCCGGTATGCCAATGTCCGGTTCAATGACATTTTGAGCTTTTTCAAGCGAATAGTACAGCGCGTAATATTTTCCTTCGGCATTAAGCCGTTTGGTCAAATCCTGCAAATAAGTTGTTTTCCCGCTCTGACGCGCTGCATGAATCACAAAATATTGTTTGTCGTCAATCAACTGTTCCACTCCCTGTAAACGGGTGGAGGCGTTAATCATATAATGGTCAGCACTGTTACAAGGTCCGGCGACGTTAAAACGTTTCATAGTTTAAAAAATTAAAATTATTTAACAAATGTACGTAAAGATTTCTAATTTGCGATAATATTTTCATTCCGCGATTTTAATTCCCATCTTACTGCAATGAGCGGGAAAATTTTCACGGAGGAATAACTTTTGTCCATCCCAAACAATTTATCAAATCAACGAGCAATATACAACCATCAACTCGGAAGACAGCATTTGTTTTTCATAAAGAATTATTACGAAAAATATAACGTACATTTTAACGAACACTTCTTAACGTACGCTTCCGGTTTCGCGCATCATACGAAGAATCATTTCGTCAAACGGTACGGCGGTTGTCGAAACGGTACAACTGAAACCATTACGAATACAATATTTTTTTACGGAGTCGAGAAAAGCGGCAAATTTCTGTTTGTAACGTTTTAAGACATTTTCACTAATGGTTACATTACGAACGAAACCTGTTTCAATATCGAGCAATTGCAAATCGCCGAGCAATTTCGGCGATGCTTCCGAGTTATCGTGAATTTGAATGACATTCGGTTCAAAATGTCGGTACCGAAGGGTGTCCATTGCTTTTTGAAAGCCGGCAGGATCAAACAAATCACTGATAACCACCGCCAATCCGGTACGTTGTTTCCGATGAAGAAATCCGTTGACGGATGCCAAAAGATCTGTTGTTTGACCAACTGTTTGAAGTGATTCCAAAAAACGGAGCAAACTTAAAATGTGTTGTTTACCACGAATGAGCGGGAAAAGGTCATAAATCCGGTCGGCAAACACCGCCACGCTAATCCGGTCAAGATCCGCCAACGCAATATAAGCCAAAGCCGCTGTAATTTGTCGGGCATAATCAAACTTATTCGGATATCCTACCGACATACTTTTTGAACAATCGAGAAAAAAATAAACATGTAAATCCTCTTCTTCTTCAAACCGTTTGATCAGTTCGCTTCCAAGCCGTGCATAAACATTCCAATCGAGGTAACGCAAATCATCGCCGTAAACATAATTCCGATGATCCGCAAATTCAACACCGCCGCCTAATTGCCGTGTCCGCTTTTGCGCCAACAACTGACCGCGAAATATCCGCCGTGAAATCAGGGACAGATATTCAAGTTTTTTCATAAATTCCGAATCGAACATGTTGATATTTACTCGACTTTAATCAAAATTTTATACGATTTTATACGATTTTAATTGATTTTAATCGTTTTATTTTTTATTTTATTCCGGTTGATGATATTATTTTTGTTCCTGTTTTTTTTGAGATGCTTCTTTTTGAGAAGTTTCTTTTTGTGCGTTATTCAGATCGTGTTGCATCATATCCTGAACGAGGTCTTCAAAGGAATGTTTTGGCGACCAACCGAGTTTGTTGCGGGCTTTCCGCGCGTCCCCCAAAAGAACGTCAACTTCTGTCGGTCGAAAGTAACGCGGATCAATTTCGAGGAGCAATTCACCGGTTTGGGCGTTGTAACCTTTTTCATCAACTCCTTTTCCTTTCCATGTGATTGAAACATTAGTTACGGCAAAGGCGGTTTCGATAAATTCGCGGACACTTCGAGTTTCGCCGGTGGCGAGGACATAATCATCGGGTTGCGTTTGCTGAAGCATCATCCACATTCCTTCCACATAATCGGCGGCGTGTCCCCAATCCCGTTTGGCGTTGAGGTTCCCGATCAGGAATTTTTTTTGCAAACCCCATTGGATTCGGCTGACGGATCGGGTGATTTTTCGTGTTACGAATGTTTCGCCGCGAAACGGACTTTCATGATTAAACAAAATTCCATTACAGGCGAAAAAATGGTAGGCTTCGCGATAGTTGACGGTTGCCCAATAAGCGTAAAGTTTTGCGACTGCGTAAGGGCTGCGCGGGTGAAACGGGGAAATTTCCGACAACGGTTCCGAACCAAGACCGCCGAACAATTCAGAGGTGGAAGCCTGATAGAATCGAGTTTTGTTTTCCAGATTGAGCAGGCGGATTGCTTCGAGCAACCGGATTGTTCCCAGTGCGTCCACATCGCCGGTATATTCCGGCATATCAAATGAAACCCGAACATGGGACATTGCCGCAAGATTATATACTTCATCAGGTTGAGTTTCCTGAAGAACCCGAACCAGACCTGTGGTGTCGGTCATATCGCCGAAATGAAGTTGAAACCGGCTTGACGGTTCACCGGAATCAGGATAGATTTTGTCAATTCGTCCGGTGTTAAACGAGGAACTGCGGCGTTTCAAACCGTGAACGATATAACCTTTATTCAGCAAAAAACGTGCAAGATAAGCACCGTCTTGACCGGTAATTCCCGTAATGAGAGCAACTTTAGGCATAAGAATATTATTTGTAATATATCAGTGGAATTTTTCGGAGATTGAAGTTTATTTTTTACCACCCCTAGCCCCTCCGAAGGAGGGGAATGATTCCCCTCCTTCGGAGGGGCTAGGGGTGGTCATTC
>JAIROD010000724.1 GCA_031257725.1 Planctomycetaceae bacterium
AACGCCGTAGTTGATCTGGTTTTCCCATTTCCGTCCGCACACAGGGTCAAATCGGCTCATCAGGTAGGCGACCTTTCGCCGAAAGGTCGCGTCGGCGATAGCCGACTTGCCCCTGTTTCCCGCTGGCAATCAGTTTCCAAACCAGTCAGAAACACAAATTGCCCAATCGAACCTGATTCACTGTTGCCTATCGGCAACGCAACCGTGGGTGAAAGCCCTTCGGCGAAAGGTTGCCTACCATCGAATGACCAATCTACTGAATAATTACAAAAATTAAAACAAAATAGACAGTTACACAACGAACAACCCCTTTAGGGGGGCAATGTGAATAACCGCCGCCAGTTAGTAGATACTGAACCGGCGGTAACGGACCCCCAACCACCTCAACCCTTTTAGGGGTTGTCCCAAAGCGGCATTAAATTTGATTGGTATTTTTTAGTGCAACCCCTAAAGGGGTTGAGTTTTGTGGGGTGCTTTTCCGCCGGTTGAAACCGGCGGTTATTCACATAAAACGCCTACGGCGTTGACCCGATGGCAGACGTTTAAAAACGGCTGCTACAATAACTAGACCAACAATACACTGAATAGTTACAACAAATTAACTGTTTAAACCATTTAACCCAATGAACCAATTATGAAAAAAACATTGAAAACTATTGTAACTTTTGTTCTTGTCCTGATTTTGGGTGTATGGATAATTAACAACTTTAACGATAAACCGCTTGTTTTCAAGGTGCATACCAGCAATGTGAACTCTGCTTCCTTTTCCCCCGACGGCAAGAAGGTGGTTACCGCAAGTTATGACAAGACCGCCCGAATTTGGAATGCGAAAACGGGAAAAGAATTACTCCAACTCAAGGGGCATATCGGCAATGTGAACTCAGCTTCCTTTTCCCCCGACGGCAAGACGGTGGTTACCGCAAGTTATGACAATACCGCCCGAATTTGGGATGCGGAAACGGGAAAAGAATTAATCCTACTTGAGGGGCATACCGCCGAAGTGAACTCAGCTTCCTTTTCCCCCGACGGCAAGACGGCGGTTACCGCAAGTGATGACAATACCGCCCGAATTTGGGATGCGGAAACGGGAAAAGAATTAATCCTACTTGAGGGGCATACCGACAATGTGAGCTCAGCTTCCTTTTCCCTCGACGGCAAGACGGCGGTTACCGCAAGTTGGGACGAGACCGCCCGAATTTGGGATGCGGAAACAGGAAGAGAATTAGTCCAACTGAGGCATACCTACAATGTGTATTCTGCTTCCTTTTCTCCTGACGGCAAGAAGGTGGTTACCGCAAGTTGGGACAAGACCGCCCGAATTTGGGATGTAGAGTCGCGTATTGCTATTGCTTTTATAGAAAAACGTCAGGCGGAGGAATAATACTACTGTAGTGTATTTTATTCGGTAGAAACTAATTTTTTTGTAATATATCAGTGGAATTTTTCGGAGATTGAAGTTTATTTTTTACCACCCCTTGCCCCTCCGAAGGAGGGGAATTATTCCCCTCCTTCGGAGGGGCAAGGGGTGGTCATTCGGAGTAAACGACTGAATAGTTAAAAAAAAATATTTCACTGATATATTACATTATTTTTAATTGCGGAACTAAAATAGACAGTTACCCGAAAACCTGGGTGTGGACGGAAAACGGAAATAGGATGGCGACTCAACTTTTTCGGCAGCGAGGACGCTGCCGCCACTCCTGGGTGCGGACGGAAATGAGAAAATCAAAAGAAACCGTTACCACAACCCCAAAATCGCCTATAACGTGTTTCAATTTGATTGAACAATCGATAAATAATTGTCTGAACTATGATTTTTGGTGATTTGTATGATTAGGATGATTTTTTAATCATTAATTCACGATTTTTCAAAATCATAATAATCACAAAATCAAATAAATCATAGTTCAGACAACAAACGGCTCTCATTTATCGGTGATGCCGGTGGAGGGGGACGTTGGAATGTGGGGTGTGCATCGAACGTCCGTGACGTTGGAACTTTTCCGGTAATGTTCCTTGATCTGTTGTTGTTTTGTCCTGATCTTGTGCCGAACCGTCGTTGTGACGGTATTGCGATGCAACCCGCGCCGATGTTTCCGCTTGGGCAAGTTGCGGCTCCGTTGTTAATAATTCCGAAGATAAAACCGACTTCGCCGGCGCAGTGTCCGGCATCGCCCTCGCTTGTAACGAATCCATCCGCTCCGCACGATATACCGCTAATTGAGAAATACCATCGCCGTCAAAATCGCCCACCACCGGATAATCACCCGCCTCGCCAAATTCGATTTTCGTGTCAAATTTGAAGTCGCCCGCCGTGTCAAGATGCCAAACACCATCAATAAACAAACCAATCTTGTCAATCCCGTCACCGCTAAAATCTCCAACCACCGGAACCCCAACCGCACCAAGATGATAATCGGCATTGTCGATGTAAATGTCTTCGTTGTCCCATTGACCATTGCCGTTGTAATCAATAAACCATTTTCCGTTCCGGTAAATTCCAATTTTAGTTACGCCGTCGCCGGAGAAATCGCCGCTAAACGCCTGATCGCCTTCCGCTCCATATTGGAAAACATGGTCAATCACGTCAAGCCGTACTCCGCCTTTTTGCGAATGTTTCATCGCACGGACATGACTATGTGTTTTCGTAACGTCCGATTTCGGCGGTATATTTTTCGGGCGTGCGGTAATCGTTGCGTTCAAATCGCTCGGCAATCCCGGTTCGTCCGCAATAATCGCCGCATCACCCGCCCATTGCGGACCAAAAATACCAATGTCCGCTTTACCGTCGCCGTCCCAGTCTCCGATAATCGGTTGATCCGTCGCACTGCCCAGTTCACACCAAAGGTCTTCCTCATCCCAAACTCCGTTACCGTTAATATCAATGTACCATTTTCCATCGTTAAAAACAGCAAGTTCCGCCATTCCATCACCGTTGAAATCTCCGACAAGCGGTCTTCCGCCTTCCGGTCCGAATGTAAATCGCCGTTTAATTCGTCCATTGGCATCGCGTGTGTACCAGATCGATTGGTTCATCGGAAGCGGTTCCCACGCAACAGAAATATACTTTGCCTTGACCGCCTCTAATTCCGTTGTTTCTTTTTCCGTTTCCGCCTGTTCGCCGCTCAGTAACACAACTTGTTGTACCGGATTTTGCGCCGCCCGAATCGCTTGCGCGGAAATATTGATACCGGAATCCAGATCACGCGGATAACCGGCGTTGATAACGCTCAAATGCCATGAATATCCGTTCGGTAATCCCCCGCCGCCATAACCTGTTGATAATGTTTCACCCACCATCGGCGGTTGCCACGACGGAGCCGCAAAACCATTCGATTGCCCCACCGCTCCCATAGGATAATTCGGCGAAAACGGCGGAAGAACCGGCGGCGGCGATGGATTAGACGGTGTTGGCGGATTAGGCGTTACTTCTTTTTCCAACTCGCCAAAATTATAATTCTGTCCGTGTTGACCGGAAGTCAGCACAATGTTCTGAATCTTATCGTCTTCAACCAACTCGCCGCCAAGCGTTCCGACACTTTCCCGACCGTCCAAATAAGCGTCAGGTTGTGTTTCGATAATCATATAAGTTTCATTTGGATCAAGATTGGCAAAGATATAATATCCATTCGAATCAGTGTTTGTCATTTGACCCGTGTTGGCATAAGTTGTCCCGTTGAGTTTCCAGAGCGATAACGCAACACCGGAAATTCCACGCTCATTGTTGTTTCTAAAACCGTCATTGTCCGCGTCAACATAAACGTAACCGCTCAAAGAACCTTGTTCAGGATCAGGCAATGTTTTTTCCCGTTCACCGAAATTGTAACCGGTTCCAATTTCTCCCGCTTGTAACATAATATCCGAAATAACATCGTTTGCGTCTGCCGGCAAGATTCCTCCCAACGAACCAACTGATTCTTGACCGTCGTCATAATTCGGCGGTTGCGTTTCGGTAATCCGATATGTTTGATTGGGATCAAGATTTTGAAAAATATAGTAACCGTTTGAATTGGTTGTTGCCGTTTTGCCGGTGCTGACGTAAGAGCCGTTTACCAATCGATCAAGTGTAAGCGTAACACCGCCGATTCCTTGTTCTTCAATACCTTGTTCCGACGAATCTTTTGAACCGTTCTTATTGGTATCAACATAAACGTAACCGCTCAAAGAACCTTTTTCGGGTTCACTCGGAGTTGGTAACAGTTCACCGAAATTGTAATCGGTTCCAATTTCTCCCGGCGGTAACATAATATCCGAAATAACATCGTTTGCGTCTGCCAGCAAGATTCCTCCCAACGATCCTACCGTTTCTTGACCGTCGTCATAATTCGGCGGTTGCGTTTCGGTAATCCGATAATTTTTGAACGGACATAAACCGGTAAATTCATAATAACCGTTTGCGTTGGTTGTTGCGGTTTTGCTCGTTTGAATATAACTGTTACTTGCCGCGTCCCAAACCCACAGCGTTAGTACGGCATCGGCAATTCCCGCTTCACCGGAATCTTTTTGTCCGTTTTCATTCGCGTCTTCATAAACGTAACCGCTAAGACTGCCGCGCCGGTTCTCGGCAAAATTGTACTCAATTCCATGTTGATCCGAACCAACAGTAATATTGGTCATTGCGTCGGGATTGTCCGGTTTAAACTCGCCGACTGTTACATCGTTCACCGTCCCGATAGCATTGATTCCGTCACAATAACCTTCGGGATTCTTTTCGGTAAGACAATACGTTTTACCCGGTATAAGCCATCCGTCGAAGGAATATTTTCCGCCGTCATGTGTTACCGTTTCAGTAATATTGATCTGAACGCCGTTTTCGTCAATAATACAAAGATAAATCGTAACGCCATCAATTCCCGGTTCATTCGGATCGCGTTTTCCGTCGTTGTTATTGTCTTCATAAACGTTACCGGAAATCGATCCCAATTTATATTCGCCGAAATTGTATTCCGTACCGTGTTCATCGAAACGCAAATAAATATCGTTAATTTTATCGTTATCGTCTTGTGAAACATTCCCGGACGAAATACCGTTAATCGTTCCGACACTGTCTTTGCCGTCCGACCAACCATCCGGTTGTGTTTCAACAATGCGGTACGTTTGGAACGGATCAAGATTTTCAAACAAATATTGCCCGTCCCAATCGGTTTCAACAACGGCATCAGGAACATTTTCGTACCCACCTAAAGCATTGCGAACCTGAAGTTGGATTGTAACACCTTCAATACCTTCCTCTCCGTCTTCGCGGATTCCGTTATCGTTCCGGTCATGATAAACAAACCCTTGAAGCGATGCCCGTTTTAGTTCGCCAAAATTGTATTGAAAACCGTGTTCGTTTGCCCCGATATGAATATCTTGAAGTGCGTCCGGCGGAACCGCTTCGCCAACCGTAACACTGTCAATCATTCCCGGCGTGTCAATTCCATCTGCATAGTCATCAGGTTGTGTTTCGAATATTTTATAAGTTTGTCCTCCTTCAATATCTTCAAAACAATAATAACCGTCGGAATCCGTTTGAACCGTTTCTCCGGTTGTTACGTATTTGTTGTCGGAACCTAAAATGAACAACTCCAGCCAAACACCAGCAATACCATTTTCTGTCGCATCTTTTTTTCCGGAGTTATTAACATCTTCATAAACGTAACCGGAAAGCGAACCGGATAACGGC
>JAIROD010000732.1 GCA_031257725.1 Planctomycetaceae bacterium
TTTGTTATTGTGTTGTACGCTGTTGGTCTTTAATTTCCAGCCGTCAACAGGGACAAGTCGGCGAGTACACCGTATTGTTTAAAACCGCCCGGCGGTCGGTTGCCTACCGCGACTGAATAGTTACAAGATTTTTTCCATTTTTTCCCTCTAATTTTAGGAGAAATATTATGCAACGACGTGATTTTTTGGCAACAGCGGCAACAGTTGGAGTTGCGGCAACTATTTCCGCATATTCTTCGTCGTCTTCCTCATCCCTTCACGCTGCCGAATCGGGAGTTGTTCCTGGTGATCAGCGGGTCAAAGCCAAACTTCGGTTTTGCAGCCAACTCGGTATCATTCCCGGAGGCAGTGCCGAAGAAAAACTCAAATGGATGAAACAAAACGGTTTTGAAGCGGTCGAAATCGGAAAACTTGACGACAATTATTTGGATTGGAAAAAACGCGCCGACGATGCCGGTTTGCGAATTGCTTCCATTTGTATCGGTTCTTTCGGTAACAAATTGACCGACGAAGACCCCGAAAAACGAAAACAAGGTTTTGACGAACTAAAAATACAACTCGAAAGAGCCGGCAAACTTGGGGCGAATGGAGTGGTCTATGTTCCTGCGACCGGTAAGCCGGATCGTCCGAATTGGCGTATTCGTGAATTGACGGTGGCGATGCTTAAAGAACTTGGTCCGTTTGCCGCCGAACACAAAACACACATTATTCTGGAACCGTTACGCCGAAATGAAGCGTGGTTTCTGCGTCAGGTTGGCGACGCCGCTCAAATTACCAAAGATGCCGGAGTTCCGGGTGTTGCGGTTCTCGGCGACACGTATCACATGTACACTGAAGAACCCGATGAGATGGCGGCAATTATTGCCGGAGGTGAATTTGTGAAACATATTCATCTCGGTAACGGCACCAAACGGCAACTGCCCGGTCAAGATAATCATTGTCATATCAAAGTGATGCGCGGTCTCAAGTATATCGGTTACTCCGAATTTGTTAGTTACGAATGCGGTGTGAACGGTGATAAAGCGGTTGAAGTCCCAAAATCGGTTGAATATCTCAAAAAATGCTGGGATGAAGCGTGAAGTAGTTAATAGGGCATCTCTCATCATTCAATTTTTTATTTTCAACCCATAAATTAATAAATTAATAATTAATAGTTAACGACGGGGTTTACCCCGTGTTTTAGGGCTAAGCCGAACAACGCGGGGCAAGCCCACGCCGTTAACTTTCGGTAAATTCCGAATGATGAGAGATTCCCAGTTAATAGTAACGACGGAGTTTACCCCGTGTTTTAGGGTTAAGTCGAACAACGCGGGGCAAGCCCATGCCGTTAATGTTCGGTAAATTCCGAATGAGGAGAGATGCCCAACTATTAACTGACAAAAGTCTCCCGCCCTTTATTTGGTTTTGAAATCTGGTATAATGCCGCAATCTTTGTCTTTAAGACATCTTTGTCTTTAAAGAATTAACAGTCACCTTAGCGATTTATCCCCATAAACGTGTCCGCCCAAACATTGGGTAAGAAAGGAACCTTTGAACAATGGACGCTGTATTAGCCCTTTTTAGTGCTGCCGCACCAGACCCGATCACTTTTTTAAATTGGTCAACCATTTGGACAGTAACCGTCAACGTCCTCCTCGTCATTTTCGGAATTAACGCCTTAATTATCGTCCACGAATTCGGTCATTTCGTTGTGGCACGGTTTTGCGGTGTTCGGTGTGAAAAATTCTATATCTGGTTCGATTTCTGGGGACTCAAATTTTTCAAATTCAAATGGGGAGACACTGAATATGGACTCGGTTTGTTTCCGCTTGGCGGTTATGTCAAAATGCTTGGACAGGAAGATAACCCCGGTGAACTACGCGCCGAAATAGAACGCGCACGCCTCGCCTCGCAACTCGATCAAAATTCAGAAACCAACTCCGCTTCGGAAACAAACACCGTCGCCGAAAAAAATACCGCCGCCGAGAAAAATACCGCCCAACCCAATTCCGAAAATCATCAACTCCATGATCTTGAAAAATTAAACGAAGCGGTGTTTGCGCCGGATAGTTATTTGGCTAAAAATGTTCCGCAACGTTTGGCGATTATTGTTGCGGGCGTGATCATGAATTTTTTGTTTGCGATTGTTTGCGCCACCGCCGCTTACATGGTTGGTATCGTGGAAACCGCTCCGGCAGTCGGCAGCGTCGTGTCCGGTTCACCCGCATGGGAAGCCGATCTTCAAACCGGTGATAAAATCATTGCCATTAACGATGCTCCCACACATGTTTTCACCGACATCAATTTTGCGATGGTTGGCGGTTCCAATGGAATTAAATTGACGATTGAACGAAAAAATAACGATCACCCATCACAAGAATCTGAAAAAATAGAGAAAACAATTGTTCCGCGAAAACGGAAAAATGATTTGGCGCCGATGATTGGAGTTGGTTCGTTGCCAACGTTAAATTTGGCTTTCATCGAAAATCCTGTCGTCAAGGATTGGGAAAAATATTATTCAAGCGAGTTGTTACAGTCCTTGAAAAAAAACAAATTGTCGATTCAAACAGTGAACGGTATTGAGGTTAAAAATTATAAGGAGTACATGGATGTTTTATTACGTTATTTTGATCAACCGGTACTCTATCGATTTGCCGGTAAAGACCCCAACAACGAAAACGCAATTGAAAGTATTGAGGGAACAATTCCGGCAATTCCTATGAAAGAGATTGGTATCCGTTTCAAAATGGGGGCGATTGTATCCGTGCTTCCCGGCTCCGACGCTGCCCAACAAGGAATTGAAGTCGGCGATATGATCCTGAGTGTTGACGGAGTTACCGATTTTGATCCGCTGAAACTGCCGCAAATGATATTGCAAAAAGTCAATAAAGACCAAAAAACGGTTCAACTTGTTGTCCGCAAAAAGGACGGGCAGGAATTGACGATTGATACGGCGTTAAAACCTGTACGAATTATTCCTGAACTTGGTATTCTTTCGATGAAAGACCCTGTTGGCAGTACGGCGTTGGGTTTAGCGTGGGAGGTTGAACCAATTATCGCGGCGATTGCGGACGAGTCCGCCGATACCGTAAAACAGTTGCCGATTGGCGGAAAAGTTACGGGAGTTAAATTGCTGAACGCCCAACCGATTCTTAAGAAAAATTCGTTTAGTGTTGCCGATGCGGAGGGAGTTCAGTTTCAGAATGTCGGCGACCGTGTTGATATTCCGTACATTTTCAGTAAAATGTTACAAATTGCCGAACCGGTTCCGTTGACCGAGAAACAGAAAAAAGCCGGTATTGTCGAAAAAATAGTTTCCGTGCGTTTACAAATCGAAGACGAAAAAGGAAATACCAAAACAATCAACCTGCCGATTATGGAATCCAAAGATTGGTTCAATACCGATCGTGGTTTGTTGTTGGGTGCGGAACAAGCGTTTATCCAAATCGACAACTTCAACGAAGCTCTTACACTCGGTACCCAAAAAATGATTGAAAGTTCATTGAAGGTTTATCGTTTTCTTGAGGCGTTGGGCAACGGGAGTGTTTCACCGCGTGCGCTTGGAGGACCGGTGGCTATTGTCCAGTTGGCGTACAGGTTTGCTGACGGCGGTCTTGGTTCTTATTTGATGTTCCTCTGTCTGATCGGAGCCAACCTCGCCGTAATCAATATTTTTCCAATGTTACCGTTGGACGGAGGACATGCGGTGTTCCTGATTTATGAAGGAATTTTCCGGCGTCCGCCGCATGAAATTGTTCTGGTTGTGTTGAGTTATCTTGGCTTCTTCCTGATTCTGTTGCTCATGTTCTGGACTCTCTTCCTCGACTTCACCTGCATTCCAAGACTGTAATGGAGTGAGTTAATCGCAGATGGGAGCGTTTGGCGTTTGGAGGTCACCGCAAGGATTGCCCCAAAACAACAAACGCTCCCAATTCAATGTACCCGTCTATTTTAATTTTTATTAGTCCTGCAAGGACATTTCCAATGTAGCCGTGTGTGCGGTGTACTCACCGTACACACGGAAAAATAACAGGATTATCATTTTTAGTAATATATCAGTGAAATATTTTTTTTGTAACTATTCAGTCGCGGTCAATGTTCCTTTTTCTGTCCCGTTAGGGACAACATATTGGTAGAAAATGATGTCGATTAAAAACACTCGTCCC
>JAIROD010000881.1 GCA_031257725.1 Planctomycetaceae bacterium
GGACGTGTTGCAAAAACAGTTGGTTTAATATTTGTTTTTGTGAAGTATTGTTCATTTATCGTTTTTGAAATATTTTCGACTTTTGACGACTCTGTCAGCGATACCGTACAACCGCCAAAACCACCGCCAGTCATTCGGGAACCAATCACGCCATCCAACAATCGTGCCATTTCAACAAGAATATCAATTTCCGTACAAGTAATTTCAAAATCGTCCCGCATCGACGCATGACTTTCGTACATCAGCATACCGCATTTTTTCCAGTCTTTATGAACAATTGCATCCGCCATCGCAATTGTCCGGTTGTTTTCTGTAATAATATGTCGCGCACGCCGGAAACAACGTTGACCGCCCGGTTCTTTATCAAATATTGCTTGAGCGGTTTCGAGTTGCGGTAACGTTGCATCACGGAGCATCGGAACTCCAAGTAATTGAGCGGCTTTGGCACATTGCCGCCGCCGATCAGGATATTCACTGCCGGTCAATTGGTGTTTTACGTTACTGTTGATAATCAAAACACTAATATCAGGATCGTTAAACGGAACCATTGCCGGAATTCGGCTACGGCAGTCAAGCAACATCGCGTAACCATTTTGTCCCATCGCGGAAATAAATTGATCCATAATTCCACAAGGCATTTGGGCATAAAGATGTTCCGCCTTTTGACAGAGTAACGCTTTTTGTACCGGATCAATTTTTTGTCCGGTAATCGCTTCAACTAATGTCGCCGTTGCAACTTCCAACGACGCACTGCTCGACAACCCGCCGCCAAGCGGAACATTCGAATTAATAACCGCACGAAAACTTTTAGGGCGTAAACCCGCTTCAACCGCGTTTTGAACGGTTCCTTGAATATAACTCTGCCAAACAACTGTTTGCGGCGGTGTTGCAGAACCGTCCAATTTAATTGTTACAGACTCGTCCTTGTTGACACTGTAAACGACCGCATCCGCCGTATCATCGGGCGCCGCCGCAATAACAGTGTAACGTTCAATCGCCATCGGAAAAACAAACCCGTCATTGTAATCGGTATGTTCGCCAATCAGATTGACCCGCCCCGGCGCAGCAACAATCCAAACCGGTTCAGAACTATATCTTTTTAAAAATTCTAACTTTGTTTCGTTAATAAGAGATTGTAATTGCATGGTATTGTTTTTGTAATAAAGTTGTTGAAATGGGGTTAAATTTATTAAAACTTGTCAAAATGGACAGTTACTTTTTTAATTTTTAATTTTTTCTATGATTTCAATATCGTCACGGTTAAGTCCGTAAAGTTTATACACCAGCGTATCAATTTCACGATCAAGAATTAAGACACGTTGCTCCTGTAATTTTTTGTCCGATTCCGAAATAGCATTGTATAACTTTTCATTCGTTGCGAGCATTTGATTGGCCAAATCAATGAGCCGATTATGAATTTGATGTTGTTGTTCGGTGGATGGAATCGGGATTGGAATTTGTTTGAGATAAGTTCCTTTAATTTTCGGGAAAGTGCGTCGTGAATCAGAAAAATGAGTTTGCCAATAATATCCGACCAATTTTGAATTGAGTATTGCCAGCAAATAAAGTAACTCCTCTAAAGTATTACTCAAATTCGTTGCCGTTTTGGGAACAATCATAAAAACCGTATTCAAACAACAATAACCCTTTTGATCCAAAGCACAAACCGGAACTGTTCCAATTTGGCGAACAATAATTTTGGGATTGGCAAAATGAACCGCCTCATCCCAACAACCGCCGCACTGAGCCGTTTGATTAAAATAAGCAAGTAAACCGTCGTAATCAAGCCGCCATTTTTGTACATTTTTTCCGGTGTAACATGGTTTATGATCTTTCGTTTTCAGTTTTTGTTGATTCACCGCAATAACATCCTGTGGAAATTTTTGACGGTTCCGAAGTTGCATTCCAAAATGAATCTCGAAACGATTGCCAAGAGGAAATGTCTTAGATCGAATTTCAGGAAAATTCGATTGAAAAGTAAAAAGCAATTCATTACTTTTCTGAAAATTATTTTGATAAAATTTTCGTTCATTTAATTTTAAAAGACATTGTTCTTTTGTTATCCAGATTGAATCAATAAATTTCGTCTTCTTTTTGTATTTCTTTTTTGAAAGGATCGTCAATGCCGTATTAACGGAACCGTGAAAAATTTTTCCATGAATATTGTTCAGTTCGACAATAAATGTTTCATTTAGAATTTTACGGCGAAGATTGATAACTCCATTATTGGAAAAATAATTACTTGGAGTAATCACTCCCAACATGCCGTCAGATCTGAGTAAATCAATTCCGCGACTAAGAAATAAATGATACAAATCAACTTTATAAGCGGCAACACTATAATTATTACGGTAATATTCAAGAAAATGGTCATTGCGAAAATTTCCCTGAATCAATACGTAGGGCGGATTACCGATCACGCAGTCAAAACCGCCGTTCTTAAAAATGGGCGGAAATTCCTTTTGCCAGTCGAACGCATTGATTTTCCGCATCGCCGTATCGTCAAAAAGCGATAATTGCTTATCGGTGTAAAAATCGCTTTCGATCAAAGAATTACCACAACGAATATTCTTGTCCAGATCAGGCAAGTATTTGTGACTAAAAAGAGACGGCTGGCTTTCTTCTGTTTCATTCTCAAGCAGTTTCAAATAAAGCGATAATTTCGTTACTTCGACCGCAATCGGATCAATATCAACGCCGAAAATTCCGCTCAATAATATTCGTTGTTTTTCGTCAATTGATAACCGATACGTTTTATATTTCGCTTCGTAAATCAATCCGGTTTTTAGCGATTTATCAAGATTTTCCTCCTTGCAATAAAAGTCAAGATAATAATCGAGCAAAAAAGTGTATGCCCCAACCAGAAAACTTCCGCTGCCGCACGCCGGATCAAGAATAGCCGGAACATTATTTTGTTTCGGTTGATTTTGCCGTAATTGATTTTGTCCTGTTACGGAATCATTCAACTTACGACCAACTGTTTCTCGGACAATATAATCAACAATATATTGCGGTGTGTAATAAACTCCGCCGGATTTACGTACTTCCGGCTTTTCCTCAACTGTTGCGTTATGCGATGCGGTCAAGCGAATCGTTTTACCTAAAAAACGTTCATAAATACTGCCGAGAATCTCAATCGGTAACTCCGAAAAAGCATAAGGTGAATCAGGATAATATAAATTTGTTATAATCTCCGTTAAAACTTTATTCGGTACAATTATTTTATTGAACCAATTTTCATGTTTAAAAATTCCGGCGTTGTATTTATCATCCGCTTTAATGAACAGTTTCAATAATTCATTATAAACATTTTTCTTCTTCGCCGCACGAAAAAGGTCTTCATAATGTTCTATATGCCGGTCTTCGGCAATACGCAGAAAAAGAATCCGGTCAATAATCCGTTGTACAACAAGATTCAAATGAAACGTATCAAGTTGCGGATTTTGTTTCGCAATATTTTTTGCCAGAGTCTGCCGCCATTGTTCAATCAGCTCAAGCAAATCCTGATCAACTTCATCGGTTCCGCGTTTGTTACGGGTTGATTCCGCATATTGATCAAAACCGCCCTTCAGAACAGACTCTTTTGAAAAAATGTTGCAGATATAATCAAAATTGGTTGCGTAACCATTCACAAAACTTTTTTCAAGATAATCCGTAAACTTACAATAGAAAACACGGGCAATAGAAGCCTTATCATTTTTATGCGGTTTAATTCGCGTATCGTAAACAGCGAATTCTTCAAAATCAGTTAGAATGGAAAGCGGCAGTTTGGCAGTATAACCGTAACGGCGAAGTTGAAACGCCGGCGCAATTTCATCGTGAATATTTACAGCCGGTTTTTTGGCTTCGACAAAAAATTTACGTTCCCGACCAATTCGAAACGCATAATCCGGCGCTTTAGGACGATGATCAATTTCCACACGATCTTCACGGATAACGTCACGATAATTCTCCGAATAACCGTGAGTATTACGAACATCCCAACCAAGAATCTCAAAAAATTTGTCAATAAAATCCGTGCGCGTATTCGATTCATCATATTCCGCACTTTTATATTGTACAAGATTATGACGAAATTGTTCTATGAGTTCTTTAAGCGGTTGAAGCGAATCTGTTGACATTGATTGTTTCAATAGTTTGGATCACAAAAAATATCGATGAATAATTACAAAAATAGATTGTTATGCCGGCGGCTGCCGGAATTGAGTTATAAAAGACCGTAATCTTCAAGCGTTTTCCGTAATTTCCGTTCTTCGGTTTCTTCAAGCGGCGTCATGGGTAAACGGAGTTCGCCGGTGTCGCGCCCCAACATTTTCATCGCCGCTTTAATAGGAATCGGATTCGTTGAAAGTGAAAGCATGTTACGACAAAGTGCGTAAGTTTTATAATGCAACTCTTGGGCTTTTCCGATATTGCCTTCAGCAAAAGCGTTACAGAGAGCAACAATTTCCTGCGGAATAATGTTGCCGACAACAGAGACCACGCCTTTGGCTCCCAACGCCAACAACGGAAGCGTTAAACTGTCGTCGCCGCTTAAAACCGTCATATCCGTATTGGCAATAATCGACGAGGTCTGATCCATTGAACCCGTCGATTCTTTAACCATTCCAATATTGGGAAATTGCGAAAGCCTAATTATTGTTTCCGGTTCAATATTTCTGGCACAACGTCCCGGAATATTATAAATACAAATCGGAATGTCCGCCGATTCGGTAATCAGTTTGTAATGTTGAAACAAACCTTCTTGAGTTGGTTTATTGTAATACGGCGTAACCACCAGTGCGGCATCAGCACCCACTTTTCGGGCAAATTGAGTCAGATGAAGAGCCTCCTGCGTAGAATTAGCACCGGAACCCGCAATCACTTTAATTTTTCCCTGAGCGGCTTCAACGACTGCGTGAAGAACTCGTTCGTGTTCGTCAAAAGAAAGAGTGGGACTCTCACCGGTCGTTCCAACCGGAACAACCGCAGTCGTTCCAGCCGCCACTTGAAATTCCACCTGATTTTGAAGAGTTTTATAATCAACCTGACCATTCTTAAATGGCGTAATGATTGCAACGGAAAGACCTGAAAATGTTTCGAATCGCGTTTTCATAAAATAGATTAAGAATGTAGGGAAATTGGAGAGTAAACGGCTAC
>JAIROD010000045.1 GCA_031257725.1 Planctomycetaceae bacterium
AAATCTCAACCGGCGCGACCGTCCAGCGGACGGATCGCCTACCTCGCAATTTTCTACTTTAATTGACCTAATTTAACAACCACCCTGTGAACGCTAGGAAAATTTTTATCCATTTTAACACACCAGCCTCTGAACACTAGGAATTATTTAGAGATGCCGTCCAGTATATTTAACGGGTTAAGCCGTGAAATATGCCGGCTAAGCCGTGATATTTTATAGTTTAATGGTGAAATTTGTTAAAATGGGGGGGGATTGGGGGTGAAAATTGCTTTGGCATGATTCTTGCATTTAACAACTCCGGTAACAACCTCAGTTCTAAACGATAAAAGACTTATTTTGTGTCTTGGTCTTAATCGTTTACTTCCTTCAAATAAACCCGTTAAACAACAAATAATAAGGAATTTAGCCATGAAAAAGAATTTACAAACCTTAAACATTCAAAGCCCAAACGCTCAAAATCAAAGCACACAGCCCCCCAAAGCATCTGACGATGTTGTCAACCAAATTATTCCCGAACTGCGCTATGTTAAAATAGGCAAGACGGGGGGGGGGGGGGGGATAACGGCATTTACGCTGGTTGAACTTCTGGTCGTGATTGCGATTATTGGAGTTTTGGTCGGTTTGCTTCTTCCGGCAGTTCAGGCGGCGAGGGAAGCCGCACGGAGGATGCAATGTATCAATAACATCAAACAAATCACACTGGCAACTCACAACTATCACGATGTTTACCAAAGTTTCCCGTCAACCTTTACCTATATTCCCCAAGCCCCTGATGGCGTAACTGCTAAACCGGCTGCTAAACGCTGGTCTGGCGGTATTCATGTTGCGTTACTTACTTTTTTGGAACACGAAAATACCTATCAGGAAACTAAAATCGTCAACAGACCGCCGGAAAACAGAAATCCAAGTCTCAACAATGTACTATGTTGGTTCACAAATATTCCCTATCTTCTCTGTCCTTCCGACACAGGTAGAACTTTAGGCGGTAGTCTGAATGCACCTAATAATTATCGTGCCTCGCAGGGAGATTGGTTTGACCGATCATTTTATAATGGAGAAGATAAACTTACCGAAGATTTATCGGAAAAAAATATTACCGCGTCAACGGATCAGAGAATTGTCAATTCCCGCGGACCTTTTCCTCTTCATCCTAAGGCGACGAGATATTTTGAAAGTGTTACCGATGGTCTATCCAATACCGTTGCGTTTTCTGAACACGCGATCGGACCTGTCGGCAATGTTTATGATGCGAGAGTTGGTGTTTATATTGATAACACACTTATTGCCAATGCCAATGGAATTAATATCAAACCCTCTGATGTTTTAGCACTTGCGCCGGGTGGTTTTTATCCTAATAGTACTGCCGTTTTTAGTTGGGACGGAGAGAGTGCAACAGGCGATGTGGGAATTGTTCGTGATGCCGGCGCATTTTGGGGAGCCGGAAGTCCGCGTTACACAGGTTTTTCAACTATTTTGCCGCCTAATTCACCCAGCGCATGCGCAGATAACAACCCCTCCCGTCATATTATGTCCGCATCCGGTTATCATCCGGGCGGTGTGGTTGCTTCCAAACTTGATGGCGCGGTGTTTTTTGTTCCTGAAACGATTGACTGCGGCAGTATCACCAAAAAAATTAATTCAACATCGGCATCAGCAACGGTACCGTATTCCGGTGAATCGATTTACGGCGTTTGGGGCGCATTGGGGTCAATTAACGGTAATGAAACCAATACAAACTTTTAAAGAAAATGAAACCAATTTATAACAGGATACAATCTATGTAAAAATTGGCGGAACAATAACTTTTTAACTTTTTAATTTTTTGGAGGAATAAGATGAATATTCGATTTATTTTTGTTTTACTATTACTTTCGGTTTTGAACTTTTCCGTTCAAAATTATGCGGACGAATTGCCGGATAAAAATTTGTTACGGAAACAGAATATCCTTTTTATTGCGATTGATGATTTGCGGGACTGGACAGGTTACAGCGCGGGACATCCGCAAGTAAAAACTCCGTCGCTTGACCGTCTTGCAGCATCAGGAGCGGCGTTTACGCGGTCTTATTGCGCTTCGGCATGTTGCAATCCGTCACGAACCGCCTTATTGACCGGACTGCGACCTTCGGAAACTGGCGTGTACTTAAACAGCGACGACTGGCGGATTATCGTTTCACCAAATGTTGTTACACTTCAAGAACACTTTCAGCAAAACGGTTATAAAACACTCGGAGCCGGTAAAATTTATCATGGTTCTTATCCCGCAAAAACAGGTTGGGACGATTATCTCATTCAAAACCGAAAACTGTTCACCAATAACGTAACTTCAACAAAACGTAATAAAGAGGGAGATAATGATCAATATCTTGACGGTGTTGGCGGTATTAAATTTCAACCGCTTGATGTTACCGATGAGCAGATGGAAGATTATCATATTGTTCAGTACGGAATTGACGAACTCAATAAAAAACACGATAAACCGTTCTTTTTGGCGGTCGGACTTCATAAACCGCACATGCCTTGGAATGTACCGAAAAAATATTACGATTTATATCCGCCTGATAACATTGTTCTGCCCGAAGTGTTTGAAGATGATTTGAACGATTTACCGCCGGAAGGAATTAAATTTGCCAAACCGGACGGCGATCATGCGGCGATTCTTAAATCGGGACGCTGGAAGTACGCCGTGCAAGGTTATCTGGCGGCAATTACTTTTTGTGATACGCAAATCGGACGGTTGCTTGACGCTTTTGAAAAAAGTCCGTACAGTAATAATACGATTGTTGTCTTATGGAGTGATCACGGCTGGCATCACGGTGAAAAATCGCATTGGCGCAAGTTTGCGATGTGGGAAGAGGCAAACCGTGCGCCCTTGATCTGGCGTGTACCGGGATTGACGCAAGCGGGAACAAAAATTGAAACACCAATAGATTTAACACATATTTATCCGACTCTTTGCGATTTAACCGGAATTTCAAAACCGAAACAAGAATTATCCGGCAAGAGTATTCGACCGCTTCTCGAAGGGAATACCGGCGGAAATACCAACGGGAATGCTGATGGAAATATCAACAAAACAGAGCCGGCAGCCGTAATGACTTACGGTTATAAAAATCATGCGGTTAGAACGGAGCAATGGCGTTATATTCGTTATGAAAACGGCGGTGAAGAACTTTATGATGAAAGCCGAGACCCGCTGGAATGGACTAATCTTGCTGCGCAACAGGAATTTACCAAAATAAAAACCGACCTCGCTCAATTCCTGCCGCAAACCAATAAACCTCCGCAACCCAAACCAACGCCGACAGAAAATAAACCAAACCTAAAGAAGAAACAAAAATAAAGTAATTATTTGTAATTATTTGTAACTATTCAGTAATGTATTTATGATGATAGAAATGGTGTTATTATAATTATTCCGTTTCCGAATATTATAAAATTGGTTCTTTGTTCAATGAGGAATATAGTGGTTATGAAAATCAAAATTGGTTTTGTGTTTCCGGTTATTGTGTTGTTTATTTTTACCGGTTGCCGTTTCAAGCCGGCAACACCGTCAGGTTTTCCGAAAAAACTGTATCCGTGTGAAGTTACGATTCTTCAGGCGGGAACGCCGTTACAGGGTGCGCGTGTTACGTTGTTCCATCAAGATGAAAATCAAAAAAATTGGGGAGTATCCGGTATTACCGATACGAAAGGTGTTGTATCGTTTTACACTTACGGAAAATGGGAAGGCGCACCGGAAGGAACTTTTAAAGTTACTGTTGTTAAACGTTTCGTCGAAGGACCTGAAAATAAAGAAATCACGTACACTTTGATTGATGAAAAATTTGCAGAACCGGAAACAACACCAATCGAGCTTGAAATTAAAGGTGAAACAACACAAACATTCGATATCGGTGCAGCAATCAAAAAGAAAATTCCGAACTAAAATAATCGTAATATATCAGTGGAATTTTTCGGAGATTGAAGTTTATTTTTTACCACCCCTGCCCCTCCGAAGGAGCAAAGGTATCTACACATTTTTTTCTAGTGTTCACCTTCCGGTTGTTAAGATGGGTAAGCTTAGAGTAGTCCTCGTGATTTTCCCTGTTGGGACAGATTTTCCACAATTTTTGTTTTTTAACCTCTAATGTGGTACTAGCCGGATTTTTAGATTTTCTCTCTAAAAGTTGCTTATTTTAGCAAC
>JAIROD010000209.1 GCA_031257725.1 Planctomycetaceae bacterium
GCCCGCGAAGCCGCACGACGTACCCAATGTATCAACAACCAAAAAAATCTCGGCATTGGTTTGAGCAGTTACGCCACAAACAATAACGGATTGCCGGGCTATCTCAATCAATTGGGAAAATATGCAGATGGTACTACGCCGCGTATTTTAAGCTGGGTTGTTGCCGTTTTTCCGGAAATTGAAGAGAACAAACGTTACGAGTTTTTGACAAAAGATACGCTTGTCAGTACTGAAGTTGCACAAGCAATCGAATCTTCACCGCCAGTCCTGATCTGTCCTTCCGCCTATCTTCAGCAACACTCAGACAATACTCCGATTTTGAGTTATGTCGTCAACTGCGGACCGGAAACACATTCAGGAAATGGAATTAATGGTGATGTTACACCGACATTTACGCTTTTCAAAGATAGGCGAGGTACTTTGACCTCTATTAACAAAAAAGTTAAATTAGACGAAATTGTTGATGGAACAAGTTATACGATTTTACTTTCGGAAAATATGCAGGCATGGACTTGGTATCATACAGATACTGATATTACTTTATGTGATGAATTGCCGACAACCGCCGCCTCTCCAATCTCAACCCGTCTTCTCTCTGCCGTCGCTAGTTTAGGTTTCGTTTGGTCAAACCAACCAAGTAGTACTGCTTTTTATTCAAAAATCAACACTCCTTTAGAAGACCCGTTGACAGCCCAGCCACCAAATATGGCGAAGGCTCGTCCGTCATCAAAGCATCCCGGAATTGTTGTTGCACTTTATGGTGATGGTTCTGCCAAAACAATCAATGACGATTGCGGGTTGGGACCGTATCTTTCAGCCGTTTGTCCCAATGATACTAAAGCGAGTCAGACTGTTAGCGATGGCGGACTCGGTTATGATGCAGATGATTTCAGAAAACCAACTTGGTAACGATAATTGTGCTGAAAATCAGCCCTTTTCTTTCGCTAACTCGACAATACAATTGGGCATCTCTCCTAATTCAATTTTTTGTTTTCAACGAATTAGTTAACGACGGGGTTTACTCCCGTGTTTTAGGGTTAAGTCGAACAACGCGGGGCAAGCCCACGCCGTTAACTCGCGGTAAATTCTGAATGATGAGAGATTCTTTTTTTCCTAAATACAAATTGTAACTATTCAGTGATTATTATTTTTGGTGATAATGAATATTGTCCCTTAGTCCCAATTTTAGGGACGATAGGGACATAAGAGATTTTAGGGACGAATGATTTTTTAGGAATGCCCTTTTCGAAACTTAATTGTACTGATCGAGTATTTTTTCGATTCTTACAAAAATTTCATCCACACTTCCAAGTCCGTCAATTGTTTTGAGTAAACCTTGTTTACTGTAATAATCGAGTAACGGACTTGTTTGTTTATTATAAGCGACTAAGCGTTCACGAATCACTTCCGGTTTATCATCGGCGCGACCGCGTCCTGCTAAACGTTTGAACAGTTCTTCATCGGGAACGCGAAGTTCAAGAACCACATCAAGCGGAGTTCCTTTTCCTACAAGCATTTTGTCAAGAGCTTCCGCTTGGGCAATTGTTCGCGGGAAACCGTCCAGTAAATAACCAACCTGACAATCCGGTGCTTGTAACCGTTCCGAAATAATCCCAATAATCACATCATCAGGAACAAGTTGACCGCCGGACATATATTTTTCGGCTTCAAGACCGATTGATGTTTTGGCATCTCTCGCTGCCCGTAACATATCACCGGTTGAAAGATGCGCCGGTTTATATTTGGCGATAATCTTTTCCGCTTGCGTTCCTTTTCCCGCTCCGGGAGGACCAATAAAAATAATTCGCATGGAAATTAAAAAAAATAGGTGAAAAACAGAGGAAATTCAGTTTAAAATTCTTGAAATGTGCAGTTTATTGCTTACATCGAATAATATAATAACTTATAGAAACGATAATTGGCGAGCATATAATTCCGAGTAAAAAAATAATTCCTATCTGTTCATATTTCTCTGAAATATTTAAACTTAAAAAACTATACGAAAGAAATAATACCAAACTTATAATACAAAAAAATATACCCCAAAGTGTTAATTGTTTACCCGTAAAACTATTTATGGGCACCTCTCATCATTCAATTATTGTAATATTTCAGTGGAATTTCCCAAACGTATCGTCATCGTTTCACCAAACCTTATTTTCAACCTTATTTTCTAAACAAAACAACCTTAGTAGCAACAAGGCAAAACAACACATAACCTTATTACCTTATTGGGATATTGTATGATCACACTTGTTTGTATTTTTATATTATTATTTTTTGAGGATATGGAATAAGGTAATAAGGTTTGTTTGTTGTAGAACAATGGCTACTAAGGTTGTTTTGTTTGAAAATAAGGTAAAAATAAGGTTTATTAAAGCAATTCAATATGTTTTAGCAAATTCCACTGAAATATTACTAATTTTTTATTTTCAACCAATTAATTAATAAATTAATAGTTAACGACGGGGTTTACCCCGTGTTTTGAGTTAAACCTAACAACGCGGGGCAAGCCCACGCCGTTAATTTTCGGTAATTCTGAATTATTAGAGATTCCCATAAGTAATTTCCATTGCGAATTTCTTTTGCAATAAATCATGAGTGTCCGGCGATAACTCCAATAGTATCAATATGTTATGAAGTAATAAATTGTTTATGATAATTTTTTTATAAAAACACTTAAATTCAAACGCTACTTAATTTCTATTTCATTCAAACCATTCATTTATTTTCAAAATTCAAGTTCATAAAAATATGAAATAATCATAAGATTAATTTTTTGATTATTTTGTTTTTTCGAGTAATCCTTTGTAATTTCTCATAACAAGATGACTATCAATTTTATCAACAAGATCGATAATCACACTCACAACAATTAAAAGGCTTGTTCCGCCAAAAAATCCTGCCAACATATAATTTTCTGTTCCGACAATTAGGGTTGAGATGATTTGCGGCAAAATAGCAATGAGGGCGAGGAATGATGCTCCGACATAGGTAATGCGAACCATTACTTTTTCGAGATAATTTGCGGTGGTTGTTCCCGGTCGATAACCCGGAATGAAGGAGCCGTAATTTTTCAGATTTTCAGCCATATCTTTGGGATTGAACGTTACGGCAGTCCAAAAATAGCAGAAAAAATAAATGCCGATAACAAACAGCATAATATAGGTAAATGTTTGCCGTTGGAAAATATCGTGCAATGCTCTGACCAATATTCCGAACCAACCGGTCATATTTTGACCGTCAACAACGCCGAAAAACGCTTGCGGGAACAGCAACAAACTACTTGCAAAAATGATCGGCATCACGCCGGCCTGATTCACTTTAAGCGGTAGGAATTGACGGTTGCCGCCGAATGTTTTACGACCGCGAATATGTTTTGCACTTTGGGTTGGAATACGGCGTTGCCCTTTGGTGATGTAAATCACACCGACCACCACCGTGATAAACAAAACAGCCAAAACAAGCAAAATTTCAATTCCAAACTGGGAATTATCGGAACCTAATCGGAAACCGGTTTCCGGTTTGTAAAGTTGTCCGCCGAGTTTTTGGAGTGCGGCGGGAAGGTTGGCAAGAATTCCAGCCATGATCAAAAGACTGATTCCGTTACCGATTCCATATTCATCAATCTGTTCGCCGAGCCACATCAAAAACGTGGAACCCGCCGTCATAACCAACACCGCCGTTATAAGCCAACCGAGCGGTAAGGAATTGTCAGGATTGAGGATGGCATCGTTGTAAAGTCCCATCTTTCCTACGGTAAGAACGTAAAAGAAACTTTGGAACAAACAGATCACTACTGTAGCGTAACGGGTATATTCATTAATCTTTTTGCGACCGCTTTCACCTTCTTTTTGTAATTTTTCGAGTGGTTCCCAAACGGTGGCTAAAAGTTGAAAAATAATCGACGCCGAAATATACGGCATGATCCCAAGACCGAAAATGGTCAATTGTTCAAAGGAGGTTCCTGTAAAAACCGAAATCTGCGCCACCAAAGAGCCAAGACCTTGCTGACCTGCCCAAAAATCACGCATTTTGGCAATATCGGTAATCGGAAGAGGAATCCACCACCCAATACGATAAACCGCCAAAAGACTAAGCGTTAAAAAAATCTTCTGGCGAAGTTCTGGAATCGACAATATAACACGAATTTTCTGAAACATGGAATTATTGAAGCAAAAGCAAAATCATCAAAGGTTTTCAAATAGGAATAAAGAGGAACTGTTCGTGTTGAACGTCTCACTCTTATTGTAATAATATTTCAACGGTTTGTGCGTTTTTCTATGAAGATCACGATATAGTTAATCGCATTACTTAATTTCAGTTATTACCATATTGTTTTGTATCTTATCATAAAATAAATATTGTATGCAACTGCCGCCCAAAAGAACAGACTTGCTACAAAAATAAACTTATGGAATGGAAACTTACTTTTGGTTGAGATTTCAACGTGACTTTTCAGTGCTGCTTTTTGCGGTTTATCAGGCAAATAAAGAATCGGAAATTTATCACCGACATTTAACGAATTACTAATTTTTTGTTGCCCGTGTTCAATTTGGTAACTATTTCCTTTCTTATCTATGTATTCAATCATCCCATATTGTGTTATTACTCTGCTTTTTCTGCCAACCTCTTCTCTTATGGATACAACAACACCTTCCGTTTCAACTCCATTTTTGGCAAGAAGCGCATTATTGTTATAAGAAACAATTCCCCAAATGATACAAGCAACCGCTAACAGTAACGCAACCGTTAATCTGATAATCGCATACCGCATCAGTAAATCCCAAAGAATACCAACAAGATCAATTTCTGGTTTTTTTCCGAATGCTGCCATTGTTTCATTTTTTAAGTTTACTAAACATCAGCCGGAAAACGACTGAATAGTTACATTTAATATTTTAGGATTTTGACAACAGGGCTTTTTTGCGTGAACCCATTTTGTTTTTGACAACCGGTTTTTTCGCGGGCAATACAATAACTTTTCCTCCGGCGGTTTCGATTTTCTTTTGCGCGGTTGCGGAAAAAGAATGAGCGGAAACATCAAGCGGTTTGGTCAATTCGCCGTTGCCGAGAATTTTAATCCGGTCAAAAACTTTTTTTACAACGCCTTTTTCTTTCAGTAATTGGGGCGTTACAGTTTCTCCTTTTTCAAAGAAAATTTCGAGATCGTCAACATTGACGCCGATCACAATATCCGCAAAACCTTTATTGTTGAAGCCCCGTTTGGGAATGCGCCGGACAAGCGGCATTTGACCGCCTTCGAATACGGGATTCATGGACGAACCGGAACGGGAACCTTGACCTTTGTGACCGCGTTGACTGGTTTTTCCGCGACCGGAACCGGTACCACGCCCAACGCGCCGACGTTTTCGTGAAGCGGTTGCCTTTAAATTAACATCATTTATATTCATAAAGAAACTCCTCGTAGGCGTTCAATTTCCGTTTGGGTTCGTAAATGTAACAACGCATCAATGGTTGCTTTGACCACATTGGTCGGATTCGACGTTCCGTAACTTTTCGTCAAAATATCGTGAATACCGCAGGCTTCACAAACCGCCCGAACCGCCGCTCCGGCAATTACTCCGGTTCCGGGACTCGCCGGAACTAAAACAACCCGCGCCGAACCAAAATGTCCGGTAATCTCATGCGGAATAGTTGTTCCATTAAGTTGAACTTGTTTAAGTTTTTGGGAACCGTCCAAAACCGCTTTGTCCACTGCCGGAGGAACTTCGTTGGCTTTGCCGTAACCCCAGGCAACCCGACCCTTACCATCGCCAACAACAACCATTGCCGCAAAACTAAATCGCCGACCGCCTTTGACTACTGCGGCGCAACGTTTAATCTTAACAACCTTATCAACAAGACCACCTTGGGTCGATTCGTTTGTCGTAGAACTCATATTTTTGTATTAAGGGTTATTCTTTCTATTTTGATTTTTTGTTACTCACTGCTTTACCGGCGGAGGCTTTGGCAATGATTTTATCCTCTTTAGAAACTTTTGCTTTTACTTTTTGCTTTTTCGAAGCAGACTCGGATTCGTCCTTGACTTTTTCCTCACCGGCTGCGCCAATGTCAAGTCCCGCTTTACGAGCCGCATCAGCTAACGCTTTAATCCGACCATGATATTTGAAACCATGACGATCAAACGCCACTTTCGTGATTCCGGCATCAAGAGCTTTTTTAGCAATTGTTTCACCAATTTTTTCGGCGGCAACACAATTACTGCCATTGCCGATTTCTGTTCTCAGAGTTTTATCCCGTGTGCCAGCGGAAACAAGCGTTTTTCCCGCTTCATCATCAATAATCTGAGCGTAAATATTCGTATTGCTGCGGAATACGCAAAGTCGAGGACGATTCGAAAAACGTTTAACCGCGTTGGAAACACGAAACGCCCGATTACGCCGTTGCCTGTTAATTTGCTGAAATTTTTTCACAAAACACCTGAATCAATTAAATAATTAAAAATTAAATAAAAATTATTAGAATCTCTAAAAATACCTTTTGCCTAAATTAGTTCTATTCGTCCCTAACGTCTCTTATGTCTTTTATTGTAATATATCAGTGAAATATTTTTTTTAACTATTCAGTCGTTTCCTCCGAATGACCACCCCTAGCCCCTCCGAAGGAGGGGAATTATTCCCCTCCTTCGGAGGGGCTAGGGGTGGTAAAAAATAAACGTATCTATTCAGTAGAATGTATTATCAGGAAATACTCATCAGGTAGGGTATCAAAGGGTAGGCAACCTTTCGCCGAAAGGTTGCGTTGCCGATAGGCAACAGTGAATCAGATTCGATTGGGCAATTTTGTGTTTCTGACTGGTTTGGAAACTGATTGCCGGCAAGAAACAGGGGCAAGTCGGCTATCGCCGACGCTTTCGGCGAAAGGTTGCCTACCATCGAATCACCAATCTACTGAATAATTACGAAATAATCAGATTGTTTCTGAGATATTATGAAATGGTCCATTTATTGACCGCGAATAGTATAGCAATTCAAAAAGTTTTCTACCAATATGTCGTCCCTAACGGGACGGAAAATTCAGGAACACAACCAAACCACTGAATAGATACTTCAAAAATACTTTCACGTTGTAATACTTTTATCTTTACTTTGTGCGGGAATAAAATTGATTCTTTTTGTTATGTTTACGATTTCACGTGAATTTACGTTTTGCTATGGGCATCGCTTGCTGAATCACTGCGGAAAATGTGCGCATCCGCATGGGCATAACGCCAGAGTTCGGATTGCTCTAGGGAGTGATTGTTTGAACGAACAGGGAATGGTTCTCGATTTTACGGAACAGAAAAAGACCATCGGGCAGTGGATTGAAGATCATCTTGATCATCGAATGATTCTGGAAAACAACGATCCGCTTGTTGAAATATTAAAAAAAATGAATGAACCGGTTTTCCTCCTGCAAAACCAACAACCAACCGCAGAAAATATTGCCCGATTATTATTCAAAAAAACAGAAGAATTCGGTTTTCCCGTCCAATCGGTTACATTTTGGGAAACCGATCAATGCAGTGCGGAATACCGAAAATGCTGAATATTATTCCCGTTAGGCGATCCTTTCTCCTGAAAGGTTGCGCCGGTTGATGTTTATTCCACTGATATATTATACTCAACTCAACCTAATACTGTTGCAAATATGGAGGTGAATATGAATGAAATTCATCAGCAAGACGTTATTGATAATCATTACGGTAAAATGATTGTCTTCGTTCCCGGTCTTGGTGCGGATCATCGGTTGTTTGGGTATCAAACAGAATTTTTTTCAAACAGTATTGCAGTGGATTGGATTGATCCTGATCCGAAAGAAACACTTGAAGACTACGCTGTTCGAATGGCAACGATGATTCGTTCAAAATTACCCGCAGGAGTTGAGAATGGTCAAGTTGTTGTTTGCGGTCTTTCATTGGGCGGAATGATCGCTCCGTATATTGCCCGTAATCTTGGTGCAGCCGGATATATTTTATTATGTTCGATACGGCATCCTTCACAATTTCCCAAACGATATTATTTTGACTGGTTGATCATACGTCCGAGTATCTTGTTTCGTGTTGCACGGGTTGCATTGTTTCAGTATTTTATACGTTTACTTCTTTGCGTTCCACGTTTAACCGGATTTTTCGTAACCATTAATGCACTGGAACAAATTGTATGTATGCCGACCCGGAAATTTGCAGAATTGTCAAGAATGATGTTTGATTGGGCTTATCGCCGCCGTCAACCCGATGAATTTAATAACAAATATTCGGAGATGCCGTCAATTCAGGTACACGGTAATCGTGATTGGTTATTACCGATAAAATTAACAAATCCCGACATCATTATCGAAGGAGGCGGTCATCTGCTTTCACTAACACATCCGAATCAGATTAATGAAATAATCCAAAATTTCCTGATTAGTTCAGAATTGGAGAATAAGTAATATATCAGTGAAATATTTTTTTTTAACGATTCAGTCGTTTCCTCCGAATGACCACCCCTAGCCCCTCCGAAGGAGGGGAATCATTCCCCTCCTTCGGAGGGGCTAGGGGTGGTAAAAAATAAACTTCAATCTCCGAAAAATTCCACT
>JAIROD010000217.1 GCA_031257725.1 Planctomycetaceae bacterium
GTCGCGCCGGTTGAGTCGTCATTGACACCAACAGGTAATCTCCTCATAAAATATTTTATTATTGAATCAATACACAGTAGGCGAGGCAAACCTTCTGGTATCAATTATTACTCAACCGGTGCGACCCTTCAGCGAAGGGATCGCCTACCTCACCGCCTTCTTGCCGTTTACCGGAGTAAGTCGGCAAGTACGCTTTTGAAAATTCCACTGATATATTACAAAAAAGGAACAATAAGGTAATAAGGTTTGTTGTTGTTTATTTTCATGCTACTGAGGTTGTTTAGTTAAGAAAATAAGGTGAAAATAAGGTTTGTTAAAGCAATCCACTACGTTTTCGCAAATTCCGCTGATATATTACGTAATTATTCAGTAGATTGATCATTCGATGGTAGGCAACCTTTCGCCGAAAGGTTGCGTTGCCGCTAGGCAACAGTGAATCAGATTCGATTGGGCAATTGGCGTTTCCGACCGGTTTGGAAACCGATTGCCAGCGGGAAACAGGGGCAAGTCGGCTATTGCCGACGCAACCGCTCGGCGAGCGGTTGCCTACCTCTTGATTATTGGACTGATGATAAATAATAGGATCGCTACTGAATAGTTAAAAAAAATATTCCACTGATATATTACGAAATAACCTATCCTTGTTGATTATAGTATAGAAGCCCCCTATTGCATTTCCGTTATCTTATCATAAAATAACAAAAATTAGACAAATTAGATCGCAAGTTTTTGCTCTCATGCTTCCAAATACGACCCGGTTCGCCGGTTGGAATTTATGAATAATTACCCAGTAATACATTGCGTTTCCCGAAAGGGAACGTTATGCACTGGGCTTGCGAGTTTCGGGGTGTGCGCTTTTGCGCTTGCTTTGCTGTGTCGTATGCGCGGCTAGTTCAGTCGTATGAATGGGAAACTCGTTTGGAGCAACGTAGCGTTCCCGTTTTTGCGCTGCGTTTCTTTCGATTTGTTTTTCGTAACCACAAAAGAAACGATGCCATCTTCTGACCCTCTCTCTTATTTTCAACAAATTACTGACAATCAACAAGCCATTTTGCAAGAATTGCAGGCAATTCATTCAACACTTAAAAAGCAAAACAGCAATAAGCAAATACGCCGAACTTCGAGAGTCAATTCTTTTGTTGCAGAATTGATAACAAAAAATCCGTATCAAAACTGGACAGCAGAATCACTTGCCAAAATGATTGGTAACGGTTGTACGGCATCTGCGGTAAAAAAAACGGCATATTGGAAAGCCTATCGAAAAACACGCCAAACCACCCCAAAAAATCACCGTCTAACTGGCGTCGCTTACGATAATACTAATGAAATCGACGAAAGCATCGATCGTAAAACGGGAAAATAGGTTGCGTTTTTTTTCCCGTTTATTATTTTTTATTGTCTGTATTTTCAAATCTATCTTGTCAATTTCGGGAAATCAGGTTGCGTTATTATAAAAGGGTAGTAGGAGTTTTTTTATTGCAAAGATTGTAAGTATGCAGCCTTCTACCATAAGTATCTGTGCTTTCTAAATAAATTTCGGTAACCTCCATCAGGTTATCTATCAGAAAGCTGACCTTTAAACCTTATAAGCCAATAAATTTTTAAAGTGCATTTATAGCCAACTTTGCTATTTATTTGCTATTATCAGAAACATGTGTAGATATTTATGTCGTTAAAATTTTTCAAAAATTCAACTTTCTAAAAAACACTATGAAACGTCAATGGATCAACATTTTTTTTAGTCTCATACTTGTTACCGTTTTTACCCCGATTTGTCTTGCGGGTGAAAAAGATATTCCAGAAGCGCGCAGAATGCCGCGTATGCGACAACCTGATAATTACACATGTGGACCAACATCCGCTGCAATGGTATTAAACTATTATGGCAAACAAGTTAGTATTGGTACGATGAGATCAAAATGTAGAACGAATTATTTTTCAATTCCGGGAACATATATTACTCTCATCAAAACATCTGAGGCGGGATATACTGATCCAAATCATTTACGGGATGCCCTAAACGAATATATTCCAGTTACCAAAAAAGAAAAAGCGTCGGCTCAAGACATAGCAGATGCCATCTCTGGTAATAAACCTGTTATTGTACTTGTACGTAGCGGAATCCTATTCCATTACTATGTGATAGTTGGTTACAAAACAGATGCTAACGGTCAGGTTACTCATTGGAAAATGATTGACACAAATGGTACAGAACCGCAATATATTCACCGTTCTACTTTTGAAAAATCATGGAATCTCAGCCCTTGTGATTATTTAACAGGTAGTGACAGTACAAGATTAAAATGTTCGGCGTGTAAAGGCGATGGAAAGGCTTGGACAAAGTGTGTAGCTTGTTCAGGAACAGGATGGTGGTCTACTACATTATTTGGTAGAAAGATGAAGACCAAATGTCCTACGTGTAGTGGAAGAGGAAGATGGTCGGGACCTTGTCCCGCTTGTTTGGGGCAAGGAAAATTTCGCGATTTTATTTTGGATGCAGCCGGGCTAGTTATAAAACCACGAACGATCTTCGTTCCTAACAACCCGGCACCAGCAGGTACCTTGAGATAAAATACAAATAATTAAGGAGAGCGAGGTTTTTTTATTGCATCAATCGTTAGATGCATCCCTCTGCCATAAGTATCTACACTTTGTTCAATAAACTTCAGTAAAATGTGTAGATATTTATTAAGTTTTTAACGTTGAAATCGCTGTTGATTTCAATTACTTTAACCAATTAACAAATGGAGAAAAAATATGGCTAGAAATGTAATTACACTAAAAAATTTGATCGTGCTATTGCTTACTTTGATTTCCACAATAAGCACTGCCGAACAAATTTTCGCGCAGACGAATGGACATTATAATAATGGGTTGATAGGAAATTATGATAATGGTAAGGTGCTACAAGCTCGTCGTGTAAAATTTGTCAATAACGAAAAAAAAGAAATTCGTGTTGCAATCTCCGCAGGACGTAGTGTTACAAGAGGCATAGACTGGGATAGAAAAGGTTATTACGAATTTGTGGTGGTTGGTTGGTACATAATAAAGCCTGGAGAAACCAGATTTCTGGATTGTGGCCACGGTCACTATTTTTATTTCACGATTAATGATGAAAAGATTAATAAATTCATTACAAAGGACAGTCTACCTTTCGCGGTTCATCCCCAAGACCGTTTTTTGATGATAGGAAAATCAGAAAACAGTAATGATAATCCGATGTGGGTTCGAGTTGTTGGATGGCCAATATGGTATGACAAAATTTATTGGGGTGATCCACAAGGAGGTAAGGATTATAGTAAAAATGCCACCGATATGGATTGGGAGGATATGGAAAAACAAGGGTGGAAGTCACGCATATTCATTAAAGTCGACCTCGACCGTGGGCAATCAGTTAAATTCGAAAATGATAGAGTCATGATAGTGGGGAAAAGTGTCTTTTGAGAAATGACTATCGAATTCGCAAATGGTCGCATTTTTCAACGACCATAGTAGCCAGAGCTACTTTAATTATAATTATAAAAATTAGCTCATTATGTTTTTTAACATGAGGTTTTGCTTCTCATTTGTAACTATTCAGTAGCATGTAACTCCAATGCAATCGTTCATGACAGGTCGGCGACAGGTGTTGTAATAGTCCCGATTGTTTCATATTTTGGGGGCAATATATCACAACGGATATTTCGTAACTGTTTTCAGCATATTTTGTTGTGTCATGTGTTATGGGGAGCGTTTTTCAAAAAGGGGTCGTTTTGTTTAGCGATTTTATATTTATAACCAGCATTGAACTCTCTAACGCCTTTAGGCGTTCACCGTGAATAACCGCTGGTTTCAACCGGCGGTAACGGACACACCACCCGCCAACAACCCCTTTAGGGGTTGCCCAAATGACTTCAAAAAAACATGGTGGTGAATTGGTTGTTCGCTATTTTTTAGGACAACCCCTAACGGGGTTGAGTTTTGTTGATGTCTTTTCCGCCGGTTGAAACCGGCGGTTATTCACGGTAAACGCCTACGGCGTTGATTTCGCCTAAGTTCATTAAGCAGCAGAATAGATACAACGATTGTCCAGTTTGACCACTTTTCGACCCCTTTTTGAAAAACGCTCCCTGTGTTATGTCCGAACAAAACTCAACCCCTTTTAGGGGTTGTCATAAAAACATCAATCACTTATCAAATTCAATTTGTCAAACGCAAAAGGTACGATTGAATAGTTACAAATAAGTTTTTCTACGTCGAAATTATTGTCAATTTCAACCATTCAGCCATTCAACCTAATTGAATTAATAGTGTGTTTTAAATAAACCAATGTATCGTTCGTTTTTATTTATCCTGATGAGTTGCGTTGTTATTTGCTGTGACGTAAGTGTTTTTGCGCAATTATTTTCCGATCGCTCTTATCAATTGGTATTGAATAGTAAATTGGATAGAGTAATTATTGCCCAATTAGAGGTTGAAACACTTCTCAAAGAAAACAAATATCACGAAGCAATTAAGACAATTAAGTCTCTCGAAAAACCGACGGCATATCTCCAACAGTTGAAATCCTACGCTCAACGGCAAATCGAAGGGACATATACTGTTACGGAAGATTCAAAACAACTGGCAGAAAAAATCTATCGGATTTTGGAACTCGAAAAGTGGAATACCGCTTCCAAAGAAATTTCCCAACTCGAAGAATTAAATGCAGCAAATTCTGATGAAGAGATCACTGCGTTAATCTATCTCTTCAAGGGAATCATTCTTGCCCAGTCCGGTATCGCAACATTTAGTGAATGTTCACCGCTTTTTAACGAAGCAAATCGGATATTGAATAATTATGCCAAACGAAGTCCGGAAGACGAACAACGAGTGGCGATGTCACGTTTTCGGCTGGCAACACAGTACGGCGATTATTTGATGCAGATTTCTCGTTATCGTAATTCAAATCATGTTCTTTTTGTTGAGGACGATTCTGTTTTTACCGATGCTCTGTTAGCATGGACGATGGCTTACGATATGTATAGTAAAGCGAGCCGTATTGCCGTCCAATCGTTGAAAAATCAACATGAATTTTTAGCGGCTTCCCGCCTGAATCTTGCCCGTCTCTATTTGTTGCGGAATTCTATTGTCCAGACAATGACCGAAAATGCAACAGACAAAGGAATAATTACAGGATCGCTTTCCATTGAGGACATCTCCTACGAGATAGTAACATCGCTCATCGGACAGGTACATGACCAAGATATTGAAAATAACAATAAATTATTAGGGCAAAAATATCAACTTTTAGCAAGCGTCGCAATTCGCCAATTTGATTATAAGAGTGCTTTACAACATACAGAAAAGGCAAAACAATATTATTTAGGATCAGGTCGGTTATCAAACTTCGCATCGATGGAACGGTCATTGGGTAACATTGCAGGAAAATTAGGCAGGACGGAAATAGAATTGGAACATTTACTGAATTATGATGCTTTATTGGAACTGTTACAGGAAAAAATACCGGCAGACGACATCGGTTTACAACGGGCTGGTTCCATGGCACGCCGTGCAACAAGTAAAGAACGGCTCATCGAATTACTGATCGAAAATCACCGTGAAACCGAAGCGTTACAAATTCTTGAAACGGTTAAAGGACGTTCGCTGTATGATATATTGATGGAATCACACCAAGAGCTGAGAACAGATTGGTCGGCTCATGCCGTTAGTTCCATTATTAAAAAACTCCCCGATAATACCGCCGTTTTGGAATACTTTATTGGCCGAGAGGGAGGTTGGGGATTCTTTATTTTCAACAATAAAATCAAAGCGTTTCGATTACAAGAACATTTATACGACAGTCCGTTTTACGGTAAAGAATTACCGGTGAAAGAAATCATTAGTACTATACAAAAATGTTTAGTCAGTGATCTAAGTAATACTGTAGAAACCAGTCGAGGAGTTGAATCAATGGCACAAAAGATGGCAAAACGGTTAAAAGAAGGTTCCGGATATAGCCGCCGTTGGCAAAATTCTCTGTTTCGTATTCGTAACTGGTTGTTGCCGGATTATATTCTTAACGAGGTTCGTCAGTACAAAATTGAAACGGTATTAATCGTTCCGCATCATATTTTACATTACTTGCCATTTGCGGCACTCGTTACTGAACGTGATAAAACAAATGATCAGAAGAAAATGCCGCAACCGAAATTTCTGATTGATGAAAATTTTAGTGTCTTTTATGCTCCATCATTAAGTAATTGGAGCTTATTCCAGCAACGTAAATCGAAAACTTTTCATAACATTTCAGCAATCGGTGTTTCTGAATTTGCTTCAGCGCCAAAACTTAATGGAGTAAAGAAAGACTTGGAAAATGTTAAAAATATATTTGATAAGGTTTCGATTCTGGCTGAAAACCATGTAACAAAAGATTCTGTAATTAAAACATTGGCTGAACCGGGATTTCTTTTAATTGGAACTCACGGGATGAATGATGCAAAAAAACCGCTTGACAGTTACTTTATATTACGGAAGACGAGCGATGAAGATGATTTTATAACAGCAGGTGAATTATTTTACACATCAGTCAAGAAAGATTTGATTGTGTTGAGTACATGCTATTCCGGTTTGTCTGAAAAATCGCCGTTACCGAGTGATGACTTGTTTGGTATTCAACGGGCATTGTTACAAAGTGGAGCCGGAGCAGTTGTTGCAAGTGTTTGGGATGTTTATGATCAAACGGGGCCGTTGGTAATTAATGGAATGATGAAGCATATCGCCAACGGTAAGCCTGCAACAGTTGCATTAACACAAGCACAACGTGAATTTTTACAACAAGAACGTAAAGAAAAGGAACCGGTTTGGACACATCCGTATTTTTGGGCAATGTATATATTGAGCGGTAATGGAGCAATACGGTATATGCAACAAAATCCCTGAAAATAAAATAACAAAATAATTGAAATAAAAAAATATTGACAACAAAGTCAGTAGGATATTTTGTCCTGCATTATGAGTAAACACGGCGTTTCCGTGTTGTAGTCCGTTTATCTCGGCAATGTGCTGTGGTACGGAAAGTATAATCTTTTCCCTTGAACGAAGGAGAAAAAAATGAAGAGTTTAAATTTTGTTCTAGGCAGCGTATTAAGTGCTGTCTTATTGGTGATTCCCGCTTTGGGAGACGACGATTTAGTGTTGGAATCAATTGATCGTGTCAATTCTGATTCCGCTTTTGAACAGTATGTCGATATAGACTTGCTGGTCAAAGCCTGGGAGATGCAAGATGCAGCCGGATTGGTTGACACGGCTCTGCAATTTGCAAAAGGCGAAAAGGAGCTGTTTCGCCAACATAACGTTTTCTCGTCACAGAAACTTTTTAACACCGCTCTGCGAATTGCCGCCGATAAGAAGGACACGGTAACGTTGGAACGACTGGAAAAAATTGCTAAAGCAACTGGAGACGAAACATTTGCGGAAAAAATTGCATCAACAACAAAATTATCTGCCGCTTCGAGAAGTATTGTACAAAAATACCTTACGGATGAACAATACCCGTATAATGAATTTTCTTATACGGCATTAGTCGATACAATAAAGCGGTTTCAGTATGTTGGAGACGAAAAATCTTTGGAAACATTTGAAAATGAACTTAAGCAACAATGGGAAACGGATGATAATCTTAAGAAAAGCTTGAATAAGGAACAAGTTGATTCTCTTGTAAAACTTTCCGGCGAAAGTAGAGCGGCAATGACACAAACTCCCAAAGAGGAAACTGAAACTGCCTACGAACTCGAAAAATTATCAGGTGAATCAAGACAATATGCTCAAGTTATTGCCGGATCACGAATAATCGAATCAAGGAGCGGTAGTACTGTTGCACAGGGATCGTATAAGATATTTGTAAATGGTAAAGTTGAAATTTACCACAAGTGCAGAATAAATAGCAACTCCGGTACTGCTAAATCACAACTTTTTCTGATTGTTGTTGACAATAGGAGTAACAAGGCAATCCCTTTGTGGGGAACACGCCATGGTTATAGTGTTGGAGCGCGATTCCTATATTCCTCAACTGAAAAAAGCACAACGGAGGAACGTATTATGCCGCGTGATGTTGCAGAAAAGATACGTAGAGGACAAGCAATACCTTTGTTTGTATTAACGAGTAATAATAGTTCCGGTTTTGGACCAGTTACGGATCAACTGCGGCAGATGGGTAAGCAATTCGATCAAAGAGTTTTTGAGATGTTTCTAATGGCACTATAAGTTTAGGTAATATTTCAGTGGAATATTCCCAAACGTATCGTCCTCGTTTCACAAAACCTTATTTTCAACCTTATTTTCTTAACAAAACGATTAGACAAAAAAACTTAGTAGCAAGAGTCCTACCAGAAACCAAACCTTATTACCTTATTGTTCCTTTTTTTAATAAGGTAATAAGGTTTGTTTGTT
>JAIROD010000235.1 GCA_031257725.1 Planctomycetaceae bacterium
GTCTTTTTACTAAGTCCCCGCTCCAGCGGAATAACTGCACAAAAAATAATCGTTGACGCGGGAATGGAAATAAATTACTTCGATAAAGAAATCGTTAAAAAAATTGTTCATTAAATAAATTAAATAAAAAAGAATAAAAAGTATATTCAAGAATTACGCTTTCAAAATTTTTGTAAATTTTAAAATATTGCGTTCCAATTTCATTTTCAGTTTAATTATTTTACTTAATAATCCCATGCGGGACTGAATAGTTACTATGATTAACTTTAACTGTCTATTTTAATTTTTTATTAGTCCTGCAAGGACTATTAAGTAAAATACATTATTAACCGTATGCTTTAGCTTACGGTCGGGCAAACGCAACACGAAGTCCCGCAGGGACGACACATTATTGAGCGAGTCTATTTGATTACTTTTTTGAAATTTACTGATTATTTCCTATTTTTTTAACAATAATTGGCTTACACTGGAAATTTCAGATTATCCTGAAATATGTGTACACTGACGAATTAGTCGGGCTCATGGGGTTAAGTTTTGGGGGGCGTGTTTCCGCCGGTTGAAAGTAACTGTCTATTTTAATTTTTTATTAGTCCTGCAAGGACTATTAAGTAAAGGGAACCTCTAATAATTCGGAATTTACCGAAAGTTAACGGCGTGGGCTTGCCCCGCGCTGTTCAACTTAACCCTAAAACACGGGGTAAACCCCGTCGTTAACTATTAATTTATTAATTAATGGGCAGAAAATAAAAAATGGAATTATTAGAGGTACCCATTCCACTGAATAATTACGAAAAAGTAAAAAGTAAAATTCCGTTTGTTCTGTTATTCCATTTGTTCCATTATCCCGTTTATTCTGTATTTAAAAATTTCTTCTCATTTTTTTCCATACTATTATTTTTTGTTTTTTCAGGCGGATCAATGTCTAAAATGTGTAACGATTTAGGACAAAACATTTTCCGTCCGTGATCATTGATTTCGACCATTACTTTTCGTGCTAAAATTTCCTGACCAACCACATGTCCTTCACCTTCCTCCGTGCGGACACGGCAACCAATCGGCGGCAATTCTTTTTGAGTTTCGATATAATGGTCATATTCGTAACGTAGGCAACATTTCAAACGTCCGCAACGTCCAGAGATTTTAGTTGGATCCAGAGTTGCTTTTTGGAGTTTTGCCATTTTCATCGACACCGGCGGCATTTCCGTCAAATATCTGTTGCAACAAACCTCCTTGCCGCAATCGCCGAAATCCGCTAAAAGTTTCGTCTCATCCCGAACTCCGATTTGACGCATTTCAATTCGTGTTTGAAATTCCGAAGCAAGAACTTTGACCAATTCCCGAAAATCAACCCGCCCTTCCGCAACATAATACACAATAATCCGTTCACCGCCGAAAATATGCTCCACCCGCACTAAATCCATAACAATATTCATTTTACGAATAATATTACGGCAACAAATAAATTCCTCTTTTTCACCTGCCAGCAACCGCCGATATTCAATTTCATCCGCTTCCGTCATCGGACGAATCACCCGATCTTCAACCCATTCTCCTTTCATTTCCGCCAGTGATTCCGGTGTTACGGGACAAAGAACCGTTCCCGATTCCTGCCCCCGCAATGTCCGAACAATCACACGTTGACCATGTTGAAACAGCGTGTGTTCCGGGTACGTGAACACGCCCAAAATCCGCATGGCTCCATAACGTACAATATATTTAATCATGTTCATCGTGTGATTGGGGGGTTGGGAAATTCGTGCGTTTGCGGTTTGGGAACGCAAGCAGAATTACAATTCTTATGTGGGGCATCTCTAATAATTCGTTTTTTAACCACAACGTTTTGTGAAGAATCATTTGTCCCTAATGTCCTTTTTATTAGACCTTTTCTCTCACTTGAAATGACCAAAGTAACTGTCTATTTTAATTTTTTGTCATATTTCAGAGCATTTTTTTACATCCCAGCGGGATGTCTCCAACTTAGCCGTTGGTTTTGCGTTGTAACGATAGGGAATCAATGTTTTTATCTGAATAACGCAATACCAACGGAACAAAATGGTAAAAATGATAATCCTGTTATTTTTCCGTGTGTACGGAGAGTACACCGCACACACGGCTACATTGGAAATGTCCTTGCAGGACTAATAAAAATTAAAATAGACGGTTACTCTTTGTCTTGCGGTAACTTTGCATCGCCAATCAACCGGTTACACCAAAGATTCGTAACTCGAATCTCCAATGTGTTTTCTTTGTCTGTGTTGATAAAATCCGTTATGTCAACAGATTTCTCCAACGTCCAGAGAACGCCGCGTTCTTTACCGTTGACAACAACTTCCGCCAACGATTCGACTTGACCAAGATCAAGAATAATCCGTTGTCCGGTAACAAAAAAGTCGTTCGGAATTTTGAACGTCTTGCGATAAACCGCCGTGCCGCTAAGGTTAAAAAAATAATCGTTTACTGCACAACAATAGCACATAATTTCCCGACCCTGTGTTTCGAATATTAAAATCGAAATTTCGTACCAATATGAGGCACAAAATGTCGGACAATTTGCATTACAATTTTATTTCGATCTGAATTGAGATGGTAGACTCCTCACACTTGAAATTTCGACTTTTAAGACCGTGTGGATTGTTCATCACGTTCCCAAAGTCCCTTATTGTCCCTAATATCTTTTTTTGATGAAAGCCGAATTTTAAAGAGTGAGGAGTATAATGTGTTACGGTAATGCAACGACGTTACCGTCGTCAACGCGGACAAACCAATTGAGCGTTTCGCGCGGCGTTGTTACCGGAATCGTTCGTACCGAACCGTCGCCAATCAGAAAATGGCATAAGCCGGTATGGTAACTGCCGAAGGCGTAAGTTCCACCCGGATTGTTCGGACCTGGTCCTTGGTTATCTGCCGAATAATCCTGTGGTGTTCTTGCAAAGGCAATGACACCGCTGTCTCTTGCCCAACCGCGTGCAACGGATTGACGGGTAATGCCGGAGATGGCGATGAAATTACAGTCCGAGCGGTTACGGTCCTCTTGACCGCAAACTCCTAATCGATTCATCGGAATATGTTTTTCGCCAATGACAAATTGATGACTTGTTCCATCGGCAAACCAACTCATATCGTCGCGCGGTTCCCAACCGTTGTTCGCTGTCCGCACGGAAACTCGCAACGGTCCGCCGTAATTGCTGGGACGATTGTATCCGTCGCCGGATGTTTCACTACCGGCATAGTATTGCCACCATGCTCCATAGAAACCGGGAGAATACTCTCTGAGATAAATCGGAACTGCGTAATCACAATAAGCCCCTGCTCCGATATTGGTCTCCGTTACACCGGGTAATTCTTCCGATAATCCCGAACCGCTACCGCGTCGTGTCGGACAATGATAAATTTTCACGGAACCAAAGGATTTTTGAACATCTGGATTCAATCCCGTCCACCATGCTTTGTTGTAAATGTTCCATGTGTTGCTTGAGTCGCTGGAACGGAGCAAATCGTACAGCGGTTGCTGTTCGATATAGGGAAAAATCAACGCAAAAAAAGTTGGTGTTCCTGCAGCTTGCACGCTGACCGGAGGAAGTCCTTTCATTGTGTCGTGAAAATTGTGAACACCCAATCCGATTTGTTTCAGATTGTTGCTGCACTGCATCCGTCGTGCCGCTTCCCGCGCCATTTGAACTGCCGGCAACAGAAGAGCGATTAACACGCCGATAATCGCAATCACCACAAGAAGTTCGACCAATGTAAAGCCGAACGGTGAAGAACGCAAAAGGTGTAAAAAGTTTGCAGGAAAGAGTTTAGAACGATTGGAGTGAAAACACACTTCACGTTCTGTTCTTAACTTTCTTCTACATACTGCCCCCCCCCCCTTGTCTTGCCCATTTTAACATTTGGCATTTTTCAAAGAAAAACGCTAAAATCTCAACCAAACACATCATTACATTTTTCATAGTCAATCTCCTTATTTTATAAGGTTTTATTGAAATTATCACCATTCGCCTACCGTAATACAATACAATACGGTGAAAAAAAGCGTAAAGTGAATTTGATAGTTTCACAGTTTACATGGAACCGAATAAATTGTCAACAGGGATTTTTCTTGTTGAAAGAAATTTTTTTGATCTTTCGGAATTTATCGAAAGTTAACGGCGTGGGCTTGCCCCGCGTTGTTAGGCTTAACCCCCAAACACGGGGTAACCCCCGTCGTTAACGAACAACACGGGGTAAACCCCGTCGTTAACGAACAACACGGGGTAAACCCCGTCGTTAACGAACAACACGGGGTAAACCCCGTCGTTAACTAAACACACGGGGTAACCCCCGTCGTTAACGAACAACACGAGGTAAACCTCGTCGTTAATTAATTTGTTGAAAATAAAAAATTGAGTAATATATCAGTGAAATATTTTTTTTAACTATTCAGTCGTTTACTCCGAATGCCCCCCTAGCCCCTCCGAAGAAGGGGAATAATTCCCCTCCTTCGGAGGGGCAGGGGTGGTAAAAAATAAACTTCAATCTCCGAAAAATTCCACTGAAATATTACAAAATTTCCAAACAGTAATCGACATTTATCCAATAAAAGTGTCGTCCCTGCGGGACTTTTGTGGTGTGTTTGCCCTAGCCGTATGCTAAAGCATACGGTTAATAAAGTATTTTACTTAATAGTCCTTGCAGGACTAATAAAAATTAAAATAGACAGTTACTTGTCAAAGCGTTTATTTGGGGTAGGATAAGGGAAATTTATCTCAAATTGAGACATTACCCATATAACATCGTTGGTTAAAAATTATGGAATTTCCTATCGACTGGTCACATTTTGCCGCAATAATTCATTCGTCATCCCGTATTCTTTTAACAGCCCATCATCGCCCTGACGGTGATTGTCTCGGAAGCGAGTTGGCAATGCGGCAAATTCTTTTGACTCTAGGCAAGGAAGTTCGAATCGTTAACCCACATCCCACTCCGCCCAATTTAGCATTTCTTGACGAAACCGGTTGCATCAAACCGTTGGCACAGTTGACCGATGAAGACCGAATCTGGATTGATCACGCCGATTTGATTTTCATACTCGATACCAGTTCTTGGGCACAACTCGGTGATATGGCTCCGGTTTTCAAAGCATTCCGTGCTAAGAAGTTAGTTCTCGATCATCACGCCAAAGGCGACAATATTGATGCGGAATGTTTTATTGATCCCGAAGCAGAAGCAACAGGAATTTTGGTGGTTCGTGCCGCTGATGCGTTGAATGTTCCTCTGAATCGAGAAATTGCCGAAGCCGCATTTGTTGCTCTTTCAACTGATACCGGTTGGTTTCGGTTTTCCAGTGTCAACGCGGAAACCTATCGAACCGCCGCAAGATTGATTGAAGCAGGTGTTGTTCCCGCCCAATTTTATCGGAAATTGTATGAGCAAGACTCGCTTGGTCGAATCCGGTTAATCGGTCGGACTCTCGCCCAAATCGAACCGCATTTCGACGGTAAACTCATGTTAATCCGAATCATGCTCAGTGATTTCGACGCTGCCGGAGCCTTGTCGTCCGACTCCGAAGATATTATCAATATGGCTCTTCAGGTCAAAGATTCTCAAATGGCGGTGCTGATTTCCGAGTTGAAAAACGGAAGTTTCAAAATCAGTTTCCGAAGTCGTTGCGCAGTTGATTGCAGTCTTTTAGCGGTTCAATTTGCCGGCGGCGGACACAAACAGGCTGCCGGCGCATCCTCCAACCTGTCCTACGAACAAACAAAACAATCCGTCCTCCAAGCTATCGAAAAAGCATTTAAATTGAGTGGTTCGTGATTTATGGTTTGTGAACGCAAGCGAATTTTACCCTTTGCAATAAAAAAAATTCCGCTTGCACCCCCACCCCCCAATCCCTAACCGCCAATCCTTAACCCCTATTTTATTTTCATGCAACGAATCATGCTCAAATCGAAAATCCATCGGGCAACATTAACCGGAATGGATATTGATTACGAGGGAAGTATTACGATTGATCCGATTCTTCTGGAAGCGGCTGATATTTTGCCGAATGAGCAAGTTCACGTTTTGAATCTTAACAACGGCTCACGAATTATCACTTACGCAATCGAAGGGGAACGTGGTTCGGGAACAATGTTACTTAACGGTCCCGCAGCGCGTGCCGGAATTGTTGGTGATCTGGTTGTGATTTTGACTTACGCCCATGTTGACGAAAAAGAACTCGCTCATTACAAACCTGTTATCGTTAAAGTCGATAAACATAACCATATCGACACAACTCTTTAACAATCAGGAAACCTCTAAAAACTTTAAAAGTATATTTTTAATCACAGAATGATCTGTCCTTATCGTTCTCTATTATCCCTATCATCCTTTTACTTCAATTTCAGGAACATTAGGGACAATGAGACATTAAGGACGAATTGTTTTTTTATTCACTTAACTCTTAACGATCTAACTTTCCATGTCAGAAAAAACGATTTTTAAACGAATTATTGACAAGGAAATTCCGGCGAAGATTGTTTATGAAGACGATCTTTGCATGGCGTTTCACGATGTCAATCCTCAGGCTCCGGTGCATATTCTGTTGATTCCGAAAAAAGAAATCGCCTCAACAGATCAATTAACCGAAGAAGACGCTCCATTACTCGGACATCTTTACGGTGTGCTTCGTAAATTGGTTAAAGAATTTAATTTGCAAGACGGTTACCGTGTGGTAACGAATTGCGGTCAGAATGGAGGACAAACCGTGTACCATTTACATTTCCACCTGCTCGGCGGTCGTCCACTCCTTTGGCCTCCGGGTTGAATATATTTTTCTGTCCCGTTACGGTTAAGGACACAATAGGGCATCTCTCATCATTCAATTTTTTATTTTCAACCCATTAATTAATAGTTAACGACGTGGTTTACCCCGTGTTTTTGGGTTAAGTCGAACAACGCGGGGTAACCCACGCCGTTAACGTTCGGTAAATTCTGAATGATAAGCGATTCCCAGTTAATAGTTAACGACGGGGTTTACCCCGTGTTTGGGGGTTAAGTCGAACAACGCGGGGCAAGCCCACGCCGTTAACGTTCGGTAAATTCTGAATGAGGAGAGATTCCCAGTTAATAGTTAACGACGGGGTTTACCCCGTGTTTTAGGGTTAAGTCGAACAACGCGGGGCAAGCCCACACCGTTAACGTTCGGTAAATTCTGAATGAGGAGAGATTCCCTATTGATGAAAGGCAAGCCGATTTAGGGTGCGTTTTTAATCGCCCTCGCTTTCTACTCAACATTCCGTCCTGTCAGGGACGCAATGTTGGTTTTATATTTGGCGTTTTTTCGCAACCTTCCGGTTGCGGCACTGAAGGCTGCTCTGAAAACTGCCGCCATAGAACAGGCGATAACCTTAATCGTTACATCCAAACAACAAACGCTCCCTCCGGTAGGTTCGTTCTCCACTCTCTACTCTCCACTATTAACTTTTCATTGGGGTCTTGAAAGTGTCGGGGCGCTTTGTAAAATAACGGTTTGTTAATTTTTGCGGAACCGTGCCGATATGAGGTTCCAATCACTAACCATTTTGACAATAAGGATTTAACTATGGCTAAGTACAATGTCCAGGATATTCGGAATATTGCTCTTTGTGGACACGGCGGATCAGGAAAAACGACTCTCGCTGATACCATTCTCAATGAAACAGGAATCGTCAAAAAATTGGCTAATGTCGATGACGGTACCAGTATCTGCGATTTCGATGAAGAAGAAAAAGCCCATAAATATACCATCGAAACAAGCGTTATTCACTTTGAACATAACGGTAAACTCTTTAATATGATCGATACGCCGGGCTATCCCGATTTTATCGGGCAAACAATCGGCACTCTTTGGGGTGTGGACACCGCAGCAATTGTTATCAACGCCGCCGCCGGTATCGAAGTCAATACCCGGCGTGTCTTTGCCGAAGCCAAAAAAGCCGGTTTAGGACGTATTCTCGTGTTCAACAAAATGGACGACGAAAAAGTTAATTTCGAAAAATTACTCAAATTGGTTCGTGATGTTTTCGGCGCAGAATGTGTTCCGCTTAACACGCCGGACGGTGAAGGGCATGCCTTCAAAGGTGTGATCAGCTCATTTGATGATAACGCAAAATATAAGGATAATCTTATTGAAACAATTGTTACCGTTGACGAATCCGCAATGGAAAAATATCTCGAAGGAACCCCGCCAACCAAAGAAGAACTCGCCCTGCTCATGCAACAGGCTATTCTCGACGGAACTCTCATTCCCATCCTTTGCGTTTCAGGAAAAACTAAAGTTGGTCTCCAAGAATTACTGGACACGCTCGCCCTTTGCAGTTTATCACCCGATAAAATTCAACGGAAAGCGAAAAACGCCGACGGTGAAGAAATTGAAATCAAAGCCGATCCGAATGCTCCGGTTATTGCTCAAGTTTTCAAAACACGAATCGACCCGTTTGTCCAAAAATTGAATTTTATTCGAGTTTACAGCGGAACTCTCAAAAACGGTCAATCGCTTACCGCTTCAACAAGCCGTCGCGGAATTAAAATTGCGCAACTTTTTCAGATGCAAGCGAATGAAACAAAACCAATTGACGAAGCAACTCCGGGAATGATCGTTGCTGTTGCCAAACTCGAAGAGTTGATAACCTGCGCGACGCTGGGCGATTACCGGATGAATGAATTTCCGTTTCCCACTCCAATGGTCGGACTTGCCGCCGCGCCGAAAAGTCGGGGTGATGAAGCGAAATTATCCGGTGCGTTGGCAAAAATCACCCAAGAAGATTCAACGTTCCTCATCGAACGGAATGAACAAACAAAACAACTTGTTATCACCGGTATGAGTGAATTACATCTCCAAGTAATCCGTGAACGGCTTAAACGTCGCGATAAAGTGGAACTCGATACGAAAGAACCCAAAATCGCTTATCGGGAAACGATTCAGACAAACGCCGAAGGAATGTACCGCCATAAAAAACAATCCGGCGGAGCAGGACAATTCGGTGAAGTCCATATTCGAATGTATCCGTTTCCCAAAGGAACCGATCCTGAAACTTATGCAAACAATAAAGATCAGTTCCCGTCCATGAAAGATTTTCATTACGATCCGACAACAAATTTCCTTTGGATTGACGCTATTGTCGGCGGTGTGATTCCGTCCAACTTTTTTCCGGCAATCGAAAAAGGGTTCAAAGAACGGATGAGCAAAGGGGTGATTGCCGGTTATCAGGTTCAGGATGTTTGTGTGGAACTGTTTCACGGTAAATATCACGATGTCGATTCCAATGAACACGCCTTCAAAACAGCAGGTTCTATGGCGTTCAAAGCAGTGTTTCAAAAAGCCAAACCCGCTCTTTTAGAACCAATGGTCAAAATGGAAGTTACCGTTCCAATGGCCAATGTCGGCGATGTGAACAGTGATTTACCGAACCGGCGCGGTCGTCCGTTGGGGATTGACGATGCCGGAGGCGGTATGCAGACCATTACAGCAGAAGTCCCACTCTCCGAAGTGATGACGTACAACCGAACTCTTGCGTCCATGACCGGCGGTCAAGGAAGTTACGGAATCGAGTTTTTGCGTTACGACGTGGTGCCGGGAAATATTCAACAACAAATCATCGCCTCCGCTGAACTTGCCGAAGAAGAAGAATAATTTCCGGTAACTGTCTATTTTTATTTTATCCACAGATTACACAGATGGGCGCAGATTATTTTGAGGATATACCGGAAATCTCACATCATTCAGAATTACCGAAAGTTAACAGCATTACCTAACGTTAACGGCGTGGGCTTGCCCCGCGTTGTTCGGCTTAACCAAACAACACGGGGTAACCCCCGTCGTAAACTATTAACTGGGAATCTCTAATCATTCAGGATTTACCGAACGTTAACGGCGCGGGCTTGCCCCGCGTTGTTAGACTTAACCCTAAAACATGGGGTAAACCCCGTCGTGAACTATTGGGAATCTCTAATCATTCGGAATTTACCAAAAGTTAACGGCGTGGGCTTGCCCCGCGTTGTTAGACTTAACCTAACAACACGGGGTAAACCCCGTCGTTAACTAATTGGTTGAAAATCAAAATTTTCGTTTATTTTGTTTATTTCGTATGTTTTGTAATTTCAAAAATAAAACGTAATATTAATTTTATTTCTAACTAAAACGTGATGTCCAACTCAACAATTATTGACAATTATTTACATGGAAGCATTGGTGATT
>JAIROD010000378.1 GCA_031257725.1 Planctomycetaceae bacterium
TTCTCAAGTTATTTCAAAGATTAAAACGATAAATTCAAGGAATTATGCTCATTAGTCAATATTCATTTCTGTCCTTTGTCTGAAACTGTTTGTTGCGGTCAATTAAGTATTTTAAGTAAGGTATTTTACCCAATTGTTACGTTTTGTTTTTTGACGTAAATACTTTATATTGTTTGAATTACGTTGTTTTGGATAGAGCGGTTTACTCCCATTCAAGGGTTATTACAGGATATTTAAGGAACATGAAATTTTTTAAGAAAGACCCAAACAGACCGGTTAAACGGTTGCTTCAAATTGAGTCGTTGGAACATCGGGAGATGTTATCTGTTGCGCCGCTTCTCTATTCTATTTACAGCGCACAATCGCAATATTCTACCGATTTTAACACCGAAGCCATCGCTGCTCCCACTGCTTCCGACCAAACCGCAACCTCCGTGAAACTCACATGGAATGCGGCGACCATGACCAGGCTTCGACCGGAAGAACCGTTCAAGATTGAACGTTCAACGACCGACTCTTCCGGCACTGAAAAGTGGACGCAAATTGGTTCCGATATTCCTTATAGTTACACAATTGGAAACGGAACATATTCATACGAACTCAAAGGGTTGACTGCTTCAACGGAATACAAATTGCGTGTTTCGTTTAGTTCAACGGTTTTGGGACGCGGTTATACTGAGGCTGTTACAGTTTCAACTCTCGACAGTGAAATCAAAGCCGAAGCCGTTTCGTCCGCCTCTATTAAACTTTCATGGAATATTGCCGGAAAAACGGGAACTTCATTTACTGTTCAAAAACGTCTTGCCGTAACAACAGCAACATGGGAAAACACCGGTATTACGGTTAAAGCCGACGGTTCTGCAACTGCAACAAAAACCTGTACCGTTGATTCATTAGACTCCGCTACAAAATACGAATTTCAAGTTTTCTATTACGACACAACAAGCACTGCCCGAACCAGTCAAGTTACGGAATGTACGACATTGTATGTATTGGCAGCGTCCCAAAGTACGCTTAATTCGGTCAATCTTTCTTGGAATGCCGCAATGGACGGAACGTCGCACGAAGTCCAGATTTACACCGGAACAACCAAGCCGACCGCAACCGCAACATGGACGAAAGCAACTGCGGTCAATATTAATAGTAACGAATATCAAGTTACCGGTCTCAAAGAAAACGCTTCTTATTATTTCCGTGTCCGATATAATGTTATAGAGAACGGCGAAACAGTTACAAAATACACCGATGTGTTGAGTTATTCATCGCCGACAAGTATTAAACTTGATAACGCAACAGAAAATTCGATTGCGGTATCGTGGACATTCGCCGCTCAAAGCGGAACGTCGTATTATATTCAAACCAGCGCAACCGGCGCCGATGAAACATGGAGCGATTATCACGGCGCAAATACAACCAATAAATCGTACACGTTACAAAATCTTGATTCCGGCAAAGAATATTATGTACGTGTCCGGTATTATTCACCGGCTGCGGTGGAATCGTTTTCCGCCGCCGAACATATCACAACCGGTATTGCAACGAAATTAGAAAAAGTTACTGAAAACTCTGCAACCATTTCGTGGACAATTCCCGATAATCCAACTGTCAGTATCCAACGTTGCGACGGTTCTCTTGATCCTGAAATTGATACGAATTGGCGGACAATTGCAACGAATGTTTTAGGAACTTCTTATACCAACAACAATATCGGTTCAAACAACAAATATTATTATCGTGTTTCCTACGAATCGGGCGGAGAAACGAAATACACTATTTACGTTACGGCATTGACGATTGGAACGGTAACAGTTTCCGATCCGTCGATGGATACCGTCAAACTCGACTGGAATTTTAAGCCGAAACAAGGTACCAGCCTAATTGTACAACAATCTCAGGGAAATTCCGTACCGGCTTCCGATTCGGGGTGGGGAACGGCTTCTGTAACATTAGACAGCGACAATCAGGGATGTACCGTTACGAATCTTATTCCCGGACAGAATTATTTTTTCCGTGTACGTTACACTTCGGAACTGGGAACGGTTGAACAAACAACAAACGCGACGAAAATTGTGATGACCGACGGAATGAATTTGATTGCTTCCGAAACCAACGCAACTTCTGTAACTTTGCGCTGGGCAAAGACCGGATTTTTGCAACAACAAAGCAAAAATTTCACCGTTTATCGGCATGATTTATCCGGTGCCAATGGAACTAATAATGATTGGGTTGCGATTGCAACGGTCGATTCCGGTAAAAATAGCTATACTGTTACCAATCTTATGGGTGATACGAATTATCAGTTTAAAATTAGTTATCAGGGCGACTTGGAAAGTCAAGCCGTTTCAACAACATTAGACCTGACAACAAAACCATATACAGTGGATATTTCGAATTTGACGCAAAATTCTGCTCAACTTCAATGGACTTTCGCTACCGACAAAGACATCAAGAATAATAGTTTGTCAACCGGAGACAACAACGGAAAATATATCGTTCAGAAATATATTGGAAACACCGACGAACCAGGTGAAGCGGAACGCTTATTAGCGGTCAATCATGCTGATTGGGAAGAAATCGGAACATGTCTTCCTAATCAACCACATTACAATCTGGATAGTTTGACAAAAAACACAACTTATTATTATCGTATAGTTTATACTTATCGTACAGGTGATATTGCGTTAGTTTCCGGTTCCACGTATGTTGTTCCGCTTGAAACGAAATTTTCTGAAATTGTTACGGTAAAAACAGCGAGTGATCTCCGGACAAGCAGCGTCGGTTCAAATTCCGTCAATCTTGTTTGGGATTCAAAAACTCTTAACAGCGGTACTAAATATACGGTACAATATCGAATTAATGGAGAGACAGCATGGATAATCGCCAACAATTCAGTTACGGCAACGTCTTATACGTGCAATAAGTTGCTTTCCGATACAGATTACGAATTTTGCGTTGTATTCAACGGCAGCAGCGAAACGGCAACCATTGAAGCTAAAACGTCGAAAAGTATTTTGTCCGTTGTTTCAAAAGAACTTGGCATCGGAACCGCGTCGGCGGCAATTGAAATGCAAACGGTTACCGGTGAATCAGATTTCGTACTTTATTATCGTCTGAAAGGAGATGAAACAGATACTTGGTTACAAAATCCACCACTGACAACAAACACCGGAAATGTTTTGTTTCAATTATCATCACTCCTGCCGGAAACGGAATATGAATTTAAAATTGTTTATGATTCTAATTCCGTTTCCCATGAATCGGAAATTAAATTTGTTTCGTTATCCGATGATTTGATGCCGTCTAATGTTTCAGGAAGTTCGATAACGATTCGTTGGGACGATTCGAGTTTTCCCGATAAACGTACCGGATCGTCGTATATTCTTCAATATCGTGTTACGGGAAGTAACGCCGCATGGTCAAACGCTTCAACGCTGTCAAATAATTCATGCACCGTTAATAATTTATCCGCCAATACGGAATATGAATTTCGCGTTCAATACACCACCGACGGCGGTGCAACCGCTTATTCGACATTGAAAAATGTTCGTACCAAACAACCGGTTATCGGCGTGTCAACGCCGCAAGTCGGAAAAGTGAAATTAACATGGACATTCGAAAGTGTTGATGGTTACATTATTCAATGTAAAGATACCGGCGGTCAATGGGTTGATAAGGCAACAGTTTCTACAAACACGTTACGAGAAACAACGGTCGAAGGTCTGACGGCGGAAACCGATTATACTTTCCGTATCGCTTATAAGACAACGCAATCGGGGAATGATTTTGTTTATTCCGACGAGGCGGAAATAACAACACTTGGCGGTTTTTCGGTGGTTGAAAATTCGACCGGTTCGCAACGTATTACGGTTAAATGGGATTATGTAACAAATTCAACTTACCGTATTCAGTACAAAATAGAAACGCAAACTTGGATTGAAATCATTTCCGATATTCCACTGTCAACAAAAGAATACACGCTTGCCTCGTTAACACCGGGCAATAGTTACGAGATTCAATTGATTTATTTTGACGGTACGGAAAAATCTGTTAGTCTCATCGCGGCGACAACCAAAACCGCCCCTGAAACGCCAACCGGAATTTCCGTTTCTGAAATCACCGACAGCGGAGCAAAAATTAAATGGACAGACAACAGTGAATATGAAGACAATTATATAATTGAAGTAACAAATAATGTGACGGGAATTATTAGCAAAGAATCAATCGGCGATGGATTGGGAACCGGCGCGATGGAATATGTTTTAACCCGTCTTGATACAAAAATTTCCTACACGGTTAAAGTTTATGCGAAAAATACGGAAGGTTCTTCCGCGATTGCTCAAACAACATTCACAACGCTTGACGTGAAACGTCCTGCGGCGGTAACAACAGTGAAAGCAACCGCAACACCAAAATCAATTACATTATCATGGAAAATCAAATCCGTAACCGATGTTCCCAACCCGACAACTTTTCGGATCGAATATTATGACGACAAGGATAGTGATCGGGAAAAACTTTGGTATGAGGTTCAGGGACTTGGCAGTAGGGTTGTTGGTGACAGCACAACACAAACTTATTCTTGTACGATTTCTAACAGTTTTATTATCGGCGATTCGTTGTCGGTAACATTGGAAAACAAGACGGCGTATCAATTCCGAATTATTGCGTTGGCGCCCACTTCAACCTTTGGCGATGCTTCGGCGACATCAATTAAGGCAACAACAGCGGCGTTGGTGGTTCCGTCAAGTCTTTCGGCAAAAAATATCACGCTAACATCGGCAACGATTAGTTTTAAAGATACGGATAAAAATGTCAGTCCGACGGAAAAAACTTATACATTATATTATGTTGCAGGAACAAAAAAGTACAGTAAATGGGCAGATGTTCCTGTAGCGGAAATTCAGTCTGATACGGTTCTGTTGGACAAATTATCTTATGAATTGACCGGATTAAAAGCGGAAACCGTTTATACCTACATTATTGAGTCGGAATATTCGGGACAAAAAACTGTTACAAACACCGCTAGTTTTACAACCGCCAAAATGCCGACGGCAACAACAATAAAAGGCGGTTACACCATTATTACAAACAAATATTCATTCTTGATTTCCTGGAAACCGCCTGCGGCAACGAAGTTATCGCCGGGTATTTCGATCCAATATACTCTTGATGTTTCGTCGTCGGGCAAAAAGGATACATTCATATTATTACCGTTGTCCACAGTTGAAACGTCGTCTTCGGGACTGAAATATGTAACATTTTCATTTTCCGATGTTATCAAATTATTGGCAGATAATAAGTATGATGTTTCAACAAAAGTCAGTGCATTATCATTCCGTGTTGCCAGTACATTTATGGAAAACAATTTATCAGTAGGAACATCCTATTCATCGGCGGGACGTGTTACATTACCAAAATTCGTTTAGAATTTAATTTAAAACATTGTGTAACTCTTCAGTCGCGGTGAATGTTCATTTTTCGTAATATATCAGTGAAATATTTTTTTTTAACGATTCAGTCGTTTCCTCCGAATGACCACCCCTAGCCCCTCCGAAGGAGGGGAATTATTCCCCTCCTTCGGAGGGGCAGGGGTGGTAAAAAATAAACTTCAATCTCTGAAAAATTCCACTGATATATTACTAATCCTGTTATTTTTCCGTGTGTACGGTGAGTACACCGCACACACGGCTACATTGGAAATGTCCTTGCAGGACTAATAAAAATTAAAATAGACGGTTACCCGAAATCATGCCGTTGACCATAGATCACCCAATATCCCTCAAAGAGGGACATTAGGGTTGACGAACGGCGAACAATAAGCATAATTAACTGTTTTACGGCGTTTTCTCACACCCATTGACGAACACTACCCTACTTCTTTATGCCAAGCAGTATTAATATTACCATCCAAACGTTAGCCCAATCGAGGAACAAGTCGGCTATTCCATTGTTGGAAAAGGCGTTGGATTCATCATCGAAAGGAGTACGGAAATCTGCCGGGAACCAATTCATTAATTTCACCGGAGTTAAAAGCGTCTGGAAACTGATTAATAAATTCGATCCGTCAGACGAAATTATCATTAACATTTTCAATTCGCATCGTGAAAAGGTTTTTTCGGCATTACGGGCGGCAATCACGGGAGAAGACCCGTATTTGGCACGCAATGCTTTTCGGGTTATTTACACACAACGTTATTTCGAGATTTTGCCCGCAATGTTGACCGCGTTTCTGGATCAGGACAGATCGGAAGAAGAAGATACTTCGTTATCGGAAGGAATTTTGAAACTGATCGAAAAATATGTTCTGGCGTTAGAGGAACGAAAAAACCGACGACGTTTTAATGAGATGGTTTTATCCGAAATCGTTGCCGTTTTGCTTCGGGGATTGAAAGATTTTCACCGTAATGATCCCGATTTGTTTGTCCTCGTTTTTTTGCAAATTTATCCGTTTCTGACTGATAAACACAGTGCGTTGACCAAACTCCTCCATGTTCCTTCTTCCGCTTTTTATGGAGTCGTTCATCGTTCCCTTCTTTCAGGACGCGAACCCTATATTTTTCGTTTCTTTGTCCATTGTTTTAGCAATACGAATCCGCCTCAGGTTGCGTTGACGGTTTTTTCGAAACGTTTTGATATGCCGTTTATCGCTTATTTTCTCAAAAGCCTCGAAAAACCAATCTCAACACCTTTAAAAATAAATCTTGCTGTTGTTCGCCCCATAGAATGGCTCAACTCGTTTCGCAGTCTTCTTGATCGGCTCGATGAACAAGCACAGGCAGGGCTGGCGTTATTGGTTCAGAATGTTGGTTTTTCCGAAAACGAAGTGAAATCGAAACTCCTTGATCTGCTTCATTATAGTAAGCCCCAAAGCCGATTGGAGGCGTTAACGGCATTGGCGCAGTTTTCGGGAGAAGAAATTGATCAACTCATTTGGGATGCCGGAGGCGATTCTGATCCCAATATCCAAGCGAACGCATTGGTTTTGCTTAGTAAACGTGATATTCAAAACGCTAATTTCCGAATCTTACAATTTGCCAATAGCCCCCATGAAATTGTCCGTGAGACCATTCAAAAACTCTTGCCGGATTTCCGTCTGTCACGTTTTTTCGAAATGTTTGATCATTTGACCGAAGAACAACGTCGTAGTATGTTCAATGTGGTAAAAATACTGGATTCGCAAATTATTGACGAATTGTCGCGGATTCTGATTGTTGGGGAACCGCGTGATCAAGCCAAAGCCTTGCTTTGCATTGATTACGGATCAATTGTTCTTCCGTTGGAAGATTCACTTTGCGGAGTGCTTGCCAAAGGGGAATTAGCGGCAATTCGTGTTAAAGCGGCGGAATTGCTGGCGGCGGGACAACGTGATTTAAGCCGAAGTACCTTAGTCCAAGCCTTACACCGTGATCCAGACCCAACTGTTCGCGCTACCGCAAAAAGTAGTCTGGAAAAACGACCGCCACAATGGGAACAACTTAAACAACCAAAATAATTTATTGCGGTTTGGGGATCGCAAGCGGAGTTTTTGCTTTTACTACAAGAATTGTTTGCGCCCCAATAAATCACAAACGGAAATTTTTCATTATTCAGAATTGACCGAAAGTTCACGGTGTGGGCTTGCCATGCGTTGTTAGACTTTTAGACTTAACCAAAAATCACAAACCCAAAATCATCCCCCCCATGTCCCGCAATTTCCGAATTTACTGGCGGCTTCCCTTATTACTTTACGCGGTTACCTGGTTGACCACGACCGGTTTCCGGTTTGATTTTGACAACGGCGTTATTCACCAATTTTTTCTTTCTTTGATGTTGAGTTTGTCCGGCAGTGATTTATCGGGCGAAGCCTGGTGGGATTTCGGGCAACAATTTTATCATGGGATTTTATTTTCTGTGCCGTTGATGTTGATTCTGACTTGCCATGAGTTAGGACATTTTATTCAAATGCGTCGGTACGGAGTTCACAGTAGTCTGCCCTATTTTATACCGATGCCGATTGGTCCTTTTGGGACACTCGGTGCGGTGATTGCGATGGACGGACACATTCCCAATGCCCGTGCATTGTTTGACATTGGAATTTCCGGTCCGATTTCCGGATTGATTCCGACGTTGTTTTGTCTTTATTTTGGGATTAAATGGTCTTATTTTATTCCGGTTTCGGCGGTGAGCGGGGACCTGATGTTTGGCAACCCGTTATTATTCCAATCCCTGATTTATTGGATTTTCGGACCGATGCCTTCGGATGTTGTTTTGTATTTTCATCCGGTTGCTTTAGCGGGGTGGGTTGGATTGTTTCTCACTTCGCTCAACCTGATGCCGTTTGGTCAACTTGACGGCGGACATGTTTTTTACGCTTTATTAGGTCGTCGTGCTACTGCGGTTTCGTGGTGTGTGTTTTATACGGTGATTATTCTGGTGATTTGGTTCAGATTATGGCATTGGTCGTTGATTTTAATTCTGCTTGCTTGGATTGGAATCACCCACCCGCCAACCGCCAACGAAAATGTTCGGCTAACACCGTTCCGTCGAATTCTTGGTTGGGGAATTTTAGCGTTTATCGTGTTTGGTATTACGCCAACTCCCATCATTATCAACGACCCGCCCCAAACAACGGATCCGCCAAGAATATATTGCCGGATTGATA
>JAIROD010000387.1 GCA_031257725.1 Planctomycetaceae bacterium
TATTAACTGGGAATCTCTAATAATTCAGGATTTACCGAACGTTAACGGCGTGGGCTTGCCCCGCGTTGTTCGACTTAACCCTAAAGCACGGGGTAAACCCCGTCGTTAACTAAACACACGGGGTACCCCCCGTCGTTAACTAAACACACGGGGTACCCCACGTCGTTAACTATTAACTGGGAATCTCTAATAATTCAGAATTTACCGAATGTTAACGGCGTGGGCTTGCCCCGCGTTGTTAGGCTTAACCCCAAAACACGGGGTAAACCCCGTCGTTAACTAAACACACGGGGTAAACCCCGTCGTTAACTATTAACTGGGAATCCTACGTAGAAACGCAATACATTCCTGCGTAAAAACGCAATGCATTGCGTCTCTACATTAATGTCCCTAATATCCCTAACAACTTTCAATAATGAAAAAAAATGCAACGAATTAATCAACAAATCTATAAAATTTTTGGTACGGCAATATTTTTGGTATTGTTATTTTCCGAGTCCGCTGTTTATGCGGGAATGCCGACAATCGCGTTGAGCCGATACGGTGCGGAACGTTTGATTGGCATCTCGACGGCAATTTTTATTGTTATGATTGTTACGGCGATTCCGGTGATGTTCTGTTGGAATGCTCTTGTTGCCGGCAGTAACCGTTTTAAACGTTTGAATTATGCGAAGTCGTTGGGGGTTGTCTTTCTTGGCGGTTGTTTTTTTGTGTTGATACTGGCGATGATTGCGGGAAGTCGTGAACTTTTTTCGCCGGGCGCGTGGGTTCCCAACGGTATTGTTTCGCAAACTCTCTACAACGCCGAAATGGAACGGCTCGCCCAATTAAAAGAAAACAAGGAACATCAACTCAACTTAACTCGTTACGAAGCAATCCTAAAACTCCGCGATGCCCTACAAACCTTCGCCAAAGAACACCACGATCAATTACCCGCATCAATAGAGGAATCGGAATTCGGCAATTTATGGTTGATTCCGTTTGCCGCCGGAATGAGTTATGAATATTTTCCTGAAACGGATTCGGAGTCGTCAATATCTTACGCCCCCCCATTGGTTCGTGAACCCGCAATACTGCCCGATGCTCGATTTGCCATCGGAAGAGAATTTGAAATCACGGAGAAAGCAAAATGAAAAAACAACGGGAGCGTCTATTGTTTTGGGAAGATGATTAGGAGGAATCTCTAATAATTCAGAATTTACCGAAAGTTAACGGCGTGGGTTTGCCCCGCGTTGTTCGACTTAACCAAAAAACACAGCGTAAACCACGTCGTTAATTAATTGCTCATGTTACGCAGGTGCAATTTATTGTTGTAACTATTCAGTAGCGGTTCTATTGTTTATCATTAGGTCAATAATTACAAGGTAGGCGACCTTTTGCCGCAGGGATTTCACCCACAGTCGCACCGGTTGGTGTTGTTATGGTGTTGTACGCGGTTGGTTTTTACTTTCCATCCACACACGCCAGAATCAAACGTAATTCGTCATTCGGACATGCGGCAATCACCTTTTGAACCGTTGATTTTTCCACAAATTCAACTCTCATTCCTAACAACTCCAATGTCTTTTCTTTTGTCGGTTGCGCTCCATATCGTAACGCCAAAGCACGAGCCAAACAACCAGCCGCTTGTTTTTCCAACTTCACAGGATCGCAGGACACTGATTGACGGGACAGCCACTCAACTGGTTGATTACGGTCGCTTACACCCGGAAACCATTTTCGAAACAATGTTTACTGTTTCGCTTTGTAGCGTTCAACGGTGAAGTCGAAACGGTTGGACGACGGCGTAACATGAAAGGTGATACCTGATGTGTCGCCTCTTCCGTACTTTGGGTCAATAAGCGGTATGTTGGTTGCGTCATCTTCGCCGAACCCTTTAACGGCATTCAACACACTGACCCTGTACTGTCCCGTTGGCAGACCATCGTTTTGCGTAACAGATGTTAACGTGTAAGTTCCATCCGGTTTCAGAGAACCTCGTGCCGTGTAGGTATCCGTTTCAAAACAGACGGTTCCTGTTGTGAGCGGACTACCATCATCAGAATAAGTAACCTGTCCGCCCAAACGGACGTTTTTCGCACAACCCGTGCCAATGCAAAATATTAGTAACGTTGTGAAAAACAATAATCGAAATTTCATTATTAAGTCTCCTTTTTAGTTACAAGTATTCCATCCAAACAACAAATGCTCCCAGTTGCGTCTTTCAACTTTATTTCACGGCAATGCTGTTACCACATTTCCGTCTGTTCGGGCGAGCTCTGCAAGGATTTTGCCTGGTGTGGTAATGCTGACGCTTCGTACCGAACCGTCACCAATCAGAAAATTGCAAATCCCAGTGTGCCAAGAACCGAAATACTGGTGATGGTCGGCAATGGATTCCAGCGGCGAGCGGATGAGATAACTTTCGCCCAATCCGCGTCCGATTGTCCAGTTCCGGGCATTGTCCTGATCGGCACAAATGATATTCTGATCATGTCGCCACGCCAGTTCTGAAGTTGCCAAACCGCCAATCGGAATACTCTTTTCGCCGAAAACAAATTGATTCGATGTTCCGCTTTGCCACCAACTCATTGTATCCCGACATTGCCATGAGTTGGCATCGTCATTAGAGATAATAGACCGGCGAAACGGACTAAAATTTTTATTTATCGGGCAAGTAAGTGAATTATTGTTTACTACCCGTTCAAAACCGTTACAATCCGGACTTTGGTGCGTTGTATAAATCACCGGAGCATAATCGCCCAGCGGTCCGCCGGAGCTCCCCGCATTTTTATAGGTTTGTCCCACGAATGTTGCTGATTTTACATCTTTGGCGTAAAATGTTGCGGTTCCGTCAATGTTATGACCGGCAACACCTGCTCGGCGAGTCGGACATTTCCAATACGGAACAGAACACAACATACGACGGATTTCCGTTGTCATTGCCGGATGTCGCCAAAAAACGGTGTTGTCTGATCCGGGCTTGTCTAAGTTTGTGTTCAGACCTTTGTTCAACGGTTCGGCAGCGATTTGGGGATCCCATGAGGTGAAGAAATCCCAAAGCGGTTGTTGTTCGAGATACGGGAACAACATCACTGGAATCGTTGCCCGTTTCATTTTCAAGTCAAGCGGTGGTAACCCTTCGTTGTAGGTACTGGCAAAGTTGTGAACGCCTAGCCCAATTTGTTTGAGATGGTTGGTACATTGCATTCGTCTTGCAGCTTCACGTGCCGCTTGGACAGCGGGCAACAGAAGTGCGATTAACATGCCGATAATCGCAATCACCACAAGAAGTTCGACAAGAGTAAAGCCGAACGGTGAAGAACGGAAAAGGTGTAAGAAGTTTGCAGGAAAGAGTTTAGAACGATTGGAGTGAAAACACTCTCCGCTCTCCGTTATTAACTTTCCTCTACAGATAGCCCCCCCCCCCCTGTATTGCCCATTTTAACATTTGGCATTTTTCAAAGAAAAACGCCAAAATCCCAACCAAACACATCATTACATTTTTCATTGTCAGTCTCCTTATTTTATAAGGTTTCATTGAAATAACCGCGAAACGTTGCCGAAAAACAACTCGGCAAGAAAAAAACGTCTCGCAATTGAATTGAGTTTCACAGTTTACATAGAACAACGTAAATTGTCAACAGGTTTTTTCCTTTTGAAAGAAATTTTTTGATTTTCGGAATTTTCAGCGAATCATTGCCAATGGGAATCTCTCATCATTCAGAATTTACCGCCAGTTCACGGCGTGGGCTTGCCCCGCATTGTTAGGCTCAACACTAAAACACGAGGTACCCCCCGTCGTTCACTATTCACAGAAAACGCCTAACGGCGTTAGTCGGTTTTCCGGCTTATCGTTCTGAAACCGTGAGTTTTTTTCGCAACCTTCCGGTTGCGGCTCTGAAGACAGATATG
>JAIROD010000439.1 GCA_031257725.1 Planctomycetaceae bacterium
CGCCGGTTGGTTTGTTGTTGTGTTGTACGCTGTTGGTTTTTAATTTCCATTCGTCAACAGGGTCAAGTCGGCGAGTACGCCGTATTGTTTAAAACCGCCCGGCGGTCGGTTGCCTACCATGACTGAATAGTTACAAAAGAAAAACAATAAGGTAATAAGGTTAGTTTTGTTATTATTCTTATGCTACTAAGGTTGTTTTGTTAGAAAAATAAGGTTGTTGGAATTGTATTTTGGGGTTAGCGAAAAGGTCTAGTATTTGTCGCTTCAGTTCCTATTGTCCCTAACGGATGTCCCCTAAAAATGGGACAAAAAGGATATTAAGGACACTAAGGACGATAGGGACATGAGGGACGATTTTATGGAACACGCGGTTGCGATTATTATCTTTTTTATTTTCGGAGCCTGTTTAGGCAGTCTGACGAATTATTTTGTGGATTGTTTCTGTTGGATACCGCGTTTTCGTTCACCCTGGCGTGTGTTGCCGTCGGAATTTATTGAACGGCTTAACTCTGTTTCCTTTCCGACAGAACGGAGAAAAAAAAAGAAACGACACGAAAATCCCGAACATTTTGTTAAAAACCGGTTTGATTTTGTTCCTATTATTGGTTGGCTTTCTTTAAGCCGGATGGGAACACGACTCGAATTGCTTAACGAATCGGAACGTTTACCCGGTTTGGAATCACGGCAATTTTGGTTACGTCCTTTGTTTGTGGAACTTTTTGCGGCGTTGGGAAGTGTTTGGCTGTTTGTGTGGGAAGTTCAGCAGCAAATGCTTTTGCCGGAAGGAATTACTGTACGTGAAACGTGGGAAACGGTTTTTTTACGTTTTTGCGTTCATCTTATTTTTTTCACCTTTCTTCTGGCTGCGTCGCTCATTGATATTGACGACATGATTATTCCCGATGCGCTAACAATTCCCGGTACGGTTTTAGGACTTCTTGTTGCTGCATGTTTTCCGCAAACATTTCTTCCGGCAACGGAAATACGAAATGAGGTGGTGTTGGTTTCTCCGCATGAAACCGGCAGGAATCCGATGGAATCTTACGATATTCGGCGTACGGTTTTGCCTAAGGCGGTTCCGCTGAACATTTACAGTCCCAATCCCAATCCGGTCAACACACTCACACTCAACGCGGTCAACACGCCGCAATCTCAACTCAATTCTCACACCGGACAAATCAAAACGATATTTTTATTAAGTTCACTCTGGTCATTTTGGTGTTTTGCCATGCTTTATCGGGTTTGGTATCTTAAATTACCGTTTCGCAAAGCGGCGGCAATTTTTTGCCGTTGGCTGTATCGTTCTCCGCGCACCAAATGGTTGGTAACAGCCGCGATTTCCGGTTCGATATTTTTTGCCGTTATTGTTTTGATTTTTCCGGCGTTGTCCACAGGATTACTTACGGCGTTGACGGGGATGGCGACCGGAATGATTTTAATTTGGAGTATCCGGTTGATTGGCGGGGCTGTGCTGGGACGCGAGGCAATGGGATTCGGCGATGTTACTTTAATGGGGATGATTGGCGTATTTCTTGGCTGGCAATCGTGTATTCTGATTTTTTTCCTTGCTCCGTTTGCCGGATTGATTCTTGGAATCCTGAACGTAATGATGGGACGAAACCGTGAATTTCCGTACGGACCGTTTCTGTGTCTGGCAACAGTAGGGCTTGTTGTTGCGTGGAAGCCGGTTTGGACAACAATGGAACCCGTTTTCGAACTTGGCGGATTCATAATCGGTGCGGTAATGGTTTTCTGTTTCATTATGTTCGGCGTTTTACTTGGTCTCTGGCGCAAAATTCGTGACCGGTGCATACGGTGAAGGAAAAATCGCGATTCAACGGGAGCGTTTCTTGTTTGAAGGCAACCATGTTTGATGTCGCCGAAAGTTTACCCCGTATCTGTCTATTTTAAACACGAAATACACAAAATTTCACGAAACACACAAAAATGATATGAAAAGGACAACAGAAATCTTTTTTGTATTTTTCTTGTTATTTCGTGTATTTCGTGTATTTCGTGTTAAAAAGGTTAAAATAAAATAGACCGTTGCTGGGGAATCTCTAACAATTTATAATTTACCGAAAGTTAACGGAGTGGGCTTGCCCCGCATTGTTCGACTTAACCCTAAAACACGGGGTAAACCCCGTCGTTAACAAATGGGCAGAATATAAAAAATTGAATTAGGAGAGATGCCCTTTCTCCAAAAACCAAAGAAAGGTGAAGAATTAAAAATAATTCTGTTGTGAAATTTCAAAAACAATTACAAATATAGTTTATTATTATGAAATTACGAATAATTTTCTCGATTATTATTGTTGTTGTTTGTGTTGCCGCAGCCGATGCAGCGGAGTTGACTTTGAAACAAACCGAAAAGAGTTGCGATATTTATATTGACGGTCAACTCTTTGCTGGTTATGTTACCGATTTCAAAGGGACGCCGATTATTTATCCCATTATAGGACCGACCGGCAAAAAAATGACCCGCGATTTTCCAATGCTTGAACGGAATGATCTGACGGAGGCAAAAGATCACCCGCATCATCGGTCACTTTGGTTTACGCACGGCAATGTCAATAGTCTTGACTTCTGGGCATTGGAAAAACAACAAATTGTTCATCGGAAATTTGTTAAAGCGGAAATAGATCATAATACCGCCATCGTTATTACGGAAAATGACTGGTTGGATAAGGAACATCAACCGGTTTGCTCGGATGTTCGGACATTCCGGTTTGGCGTTCTTGGTGAAACACGTTACATTGATTTTGATATAACGGTAACAGCGGTTCAGGATTCTGTAGTTTTTGGCGACACGAAAGAAGGAACATTGGGATTACGTGTTCCTGGAACAATGGATTTAACCGCCAAAAAACGCAACAAAGATGCTGATTGGGGCGGTCATATTGTGAACGCCGAAGGAATCAAAGACAAAGATACTTGGGCGAAACGTTCCGATTGGGTTGATTATTACGGACCTGTTGAAGGTGAAACATTGGGGATTGCCGTGTTGAATCATCCGTCAAGCTTTCGTTATCCGACTTACTGGCATGTCCGCGATTACGGACTTTTTGCCGCCAATCCGTTTGGAGTTCATGATTTTGAAGGAACGACAGAAAAAATCGGCGAGCATAAAATGCGGAAAGGCGAGTCGTTCACACTTTGTTACCGTATCGTGTTTCATAAGGGCGACGCGGAATCTGCCGGAATTGCCGAAATATTCAAACAATACAAATCGAGTAACCGATAGTTAATCGTTTAACGACGGGGGACACCCCGTGTGTTTAGTTAACGACGGAGTTTTACCCCGTACCCCGTGTTCTGGGGTTAAGTCTAACAACGCGGGGCAAGCCCACACCGTTAACTTTGGGTAAATTCCGAATCTGAATGTTGAGAAATTCCCTCATTAATAATACTGCGATTCTGACCGGAAACGGGATAACGCCGGAATATTGGCATTTCCGCTATACACCGGACTGTTGTTACCGGAAAGATCAACATCCATATCCATCTCGTCATCAGACAAACCGGAAAAACGACGATTCTGCGCCGTCAACGATTGCATCCAGCGTTGATGATAATCAAAAGCAATAACAACGGTATAAATCAACATCGCGATAGAAACAATGGTCGCTAACAGCAAAACACCATTAACGCTATGAGCCGGATTTTTCTCATTTTTTGATTTATTTTCTTCTGAATGATCATTTGAAGCCGCCGTTGAATCATTTCCGGTTGCCAATGTTGATGAATTATTTTTTTCCGATGTTTCTCCAATTCCTGCCGTATTATTACCCAATAATTCAGGATCAATGGACACATTCGCCGTTCCTTGCGGGTGTGCCGGTCGTTCCTCTAACACTTTTTCCAGCTCGCCGGCAATACCGGACAATTGACCTCGAATAATCGGCGGAACCGGAAATGTTTGTTTAGGTTCACTTTGCGGCGGCGGTTGCAACGGTTTCTGCACCGAAATTCGTTCCGATTCTTCCTGTAACAGCGAAGGAAATGTAATTTTCGAAAAAGGTTTTTCTAACTCCGTTTCTGTTGTTTCTGTTGGCGTTTCAGAAGCAACCATTGAAGCTGCCGGAAATTTTGGAAATTCAGAAGATTCTGATGATTCAAATGATTCTGATGATTCAGAAGATTCCGTTTGATCGGAATTGTTATGTATTGGTCTGTTCTCCTCCGGTTTTTCTTCCGGCAACACTTTTTTTTCGTTTTTCTCTATTTTTTCTCCTTGTTCTTCTATTTGTCGAAGCGGGGAAAGCGGTTTGTAGTTTATGGTTTTTATTTCGGAATTAGTTGGCGAATCGGTTGCCGGCGAGATGATTCGGGTTGAAAGAATCCGCCGCTCAATAATTTGCGGTTCATACGGAAAATCGTATGAAATCGCGGTTTCATCAACACGAATCGGAACAGTTTCCGACACAACCGCCGGCTCCGTCCAATAACCGGAATTAACCCGATAAACCGGTTCTGCTCCCAAAACACCTGCTGAAATCAGGTCTGCCGAAATCAGGACTGAAAACACAATACTCCCTAAAATACCGCCCCAAACCGGTTTTATAAAATCAATGAAAAAAATTCTCATGTCTAAAACTCCAACAGTAAAATTTTTTATTTATACTAAAGGGAACCTCTAATAATTCAGAATTTACCGAAAGTTAACGGCGTGGGCTTGCCCCGCGTTGTTCAACTTAACCCTAAAACACGGGGTAACCCCCGTCGTTAACTAATTGCTTGAAAATAA
>JAIROD010000478.1 GCA_031257725.1 Planctomycetaceae bacterium
TGCTGGCAAGCGGAATTACCGCATTTCCGTTGCGTTGGGAATTGAATATTCTCTGTCAATGGTTTGGCAATGAAACGTTTTTCGGTAAACTTATCCCCGGACTTGCGGTATGGCTGCAATTTGTCCGTGAAGGAATTGAGTACAACGCCGTCCATTATCCCTTTTATGCTTATGGCACCGACTGGCTGGCGTTTGCTCATATCGTTATCGCCATTTCATTTCTCGGTCCCCTCCACAATCCCGTCCGCAATATTTGGACGATTCATTTCGGGATGATTGCGTGTGTTTTGATTTTGCCCCTCGCTTTCATTTGCGGTGAAATCCGTCATATCCCACTCGGTTGGCAACTCCTAGATTGTAGCTTTGGCATCGCCGGAATCATTCCACTCATCATTATCCATAAATGGACAAAAAAATTGGAAAAAATGTAGTAGAAATAATGTAACTATTCAGTCGCGGTAGGCAAGCGACCGCCGGGCGGTTTTAAACAATACGGTGTACTTGCCGACTTGTCCCTGTTGACGGCTGGAAATTAAAGACCAACAGCGTACAACACAATAACAAACCAACCGGCACAACCTTTCGGCGAAAAGTTTTCACTCACGGTTGCCTACCTTCCTCGACTGAATAGTTACACAAAATATTAAAATAAAATAGACAGTTACGTTTTTAAGACCAATTTTGATCAAGTTATTTTCGTGTTGTTTAAGGATTTTTCAAAAAACGATGTTCAAGCCATAAGGTATCAATAAGTCCTTCCTGAAAATCATGGTTTTCAAGAATTTTGAGTTGGAGCGGTGCGGTGGTTTTAATACCGTCAACTCGCAACTCATTGAGACAACGGCGCATACATGCAATTGCATCCTCTCTTGTTGATTGATGCACCAGCAGTTTACCAATCATCGAATCATAAGTTGGGCTGACGGTGTAACCGGCGTGAACATGAGAATCAAACCGCACTCCAAAACCTCCGGGAATAATCAGTTTTTCAATGGTTCCCGGACAAGGGCGAAAATGATGATCCGGGTCTTCCGCATTGATCCGGCATTCCATTGCCCACCCGCGTTGTTGAATTTCCGACTGTTTAAACTGCAACTTCTCGCCGGCGGCAACCCGAATCTGAGTTTTCACCAAATCAATTCCCGTAACTAGTTCTGTTACCGGATGTTCCACCTGAATCCGTGCATTCATTTCAATAAAATAAAAATGATTATCCCAATCCAGCAAAAACTCGACGGTTCCTGCATTGGTGTAACCGGATTCTTTGACCAACCGTGTTGCCGCTTCACACATTGCCTGACGTGTTGTCGGGGTGAGACACGGCGAAGGCGATTCCTCAATCAGTTTTTGATGCCGACGTTGAGCCGAACAATCTCGTTCCCAAAGGTGAACAATATTGCCGTGATGATCTGCAATAATTTGAACTTCAATATGTCGAGGCGAATCAATGAATTTTTCAAGATAAACTCCGCCGTTACCGAATGCGGATTTGGCTTCTTGAACAGCTTGTTGGATGGCGGTTTTGAGTTGTTCTGCATTCTTCGCCACGCGCATCCCCCGTCCGCCGCCGCCTGCTGTTGCCTTGATCAAAACCGGAAATCCGACATTATTGGCAAATTTCAACGCATCAACCTCTGATTCAATCAATCCGTCGGAACCGGGAACACACGGCACGCCTACTTTTTGTGCGATTTCTCTTGCGGAGTTTTTGTCGCCGACCAAGGCCATTGCTTCAGAACTGGGACCGATAAATTCGTAATTACAACTTCGGCAAACATCTGCAAAATGAGCATTTTCCGAAAGAAACCCAAAACCAGGGTGAACTGCTTCTGCGCCGCCGACTTCACAAGCACTGATAATCCGGTCGATTTTGAGATAGGATTCTGCCGAGCGTGCCGGCCCGATACAAATCGCCTCATCCGCCAAATCAAGATAAGCCGCCCCGCGATCCGCCTCACTGAAAACAATAACCGTTTCAATCCCCATTTCACGGCATGCCCGAATAATCCGTAAAGCAATCTCTCCACGATTGGCAATTAAAATTCGTTTAAACATAACTTTTATATCTTTTGATTATTGACCTTATTTGTCCCAATGTTTTTTCCGGTGAAATTTTTAGGGACGGTAGGGACAATTAGGGACAATAGGAACAGACAAATGGGACGAAACGAGCGGTAAATATATCACACGCGGTTTTCAAAATCAATCGTATCCATACTGCCAACTGCCAACGGCATGATATTGGTTGTTTGCGTTTCTACAAAACCGAATTTTAGTAATATTTCAGTGGAATTTTCGAAAACGTATTGGATTGCTTTAACAAACCTTATTTTTACCTTATTTTCAAACAAAACAACCTTAGTAGCCATTGTTCCCACACCAAACAAACCTTATTACCTTATTAACTGCACTTTCCAAATTTTTTTCACTAAAAAATCCCTTGGTTTTTAAGGTTTTTTTGAATAACATATATTTAATTATATTTTTGTACACGTCCAAAATGATTGTCATTTGGTAAAAATTGAAAAACAAGGGATTTTAAGGAATTTTGATTAAATTTTTTGGAAAGTACAGTTATTAAAAAAAGGAACAATAAGGTAATAAGGTTAGGTTTCTGGTATGACTCTTGCTACTAAGGTTGTTTTGTTCAGAAAATAAGGTGAAAATAAGGTTTGTAGGGGGGCTATCCGCTCTCCCCTAAATCAGAATAATCAGGAATATTCCACTGAAATATTACGTTAGGTATTCATACGGAACAAGACTTAATATTTCTTCGGGAATCTGAAGCAGTCGAATTCAAAAAGGCTGCCGGTAAAGACGGCTATCTTTCCAGAATGGTTAAAGAAAAAAAACTCGCATTAGCTTTTCCCAAAACTCCAAGAGATAAAAGGCAAGCCTACATTTCACTCCAATAAATAAAATTTTGCTACATTGATTTTTATTACCTGTTTTTAAGTCTGAAATTTATTTGTCCCTACACTGAACATGTCAGGGAAATGACCAATCACCAACCCCAATCACCAACCACACAATGTCAGACAATCAATATTTTCATCCTGAAACGTTGAAACGAATATCACGTCTTGATTTGCGGGCGAAACATGTTGTTGACGGATTTTTGAGCGGTATTCACCAGTCGCGGCATTTTGGTAACTCCGTTGAATTTCGGCAACACCGTCAATATGTTCCCGGCGATGATCCGCGAAGTGTTGATTGGAAAGTTTGGGCAAAACAGGATCGGCTTTATGTCAAACAATATGAAGTTGATACGAACATGCGTGTTACGTTATTGATTGACCAATCGGCGAGTATGAAATTTGGGAGTAAGGCGATGAATAAGTACGATTATGCCTGCACCATTGCCGCATCGCTTGCGTATCTGGCAATCCGGCAACAAGATGCTGTCGGCTGCATTATGTTTGATAAGGACACCCAAAATGTTTTACCGTCAAAAATGAAACGGTCGCAACTGACCGCCATTGCCGATCGAATGTTTCGTTTATCACCCGATAAAAAAACAGAAATACGAAAAACGGAAATACAAAAAAATGAAACATCGGGATTGATTGAGTTAAACGAGTTACTCAAGGATATTAAAGATTCTCTGCCGGATTTTCGGGAAGCGTTACGAACTGCGGCGGAAACAGTTAGGGCAAACGGACTTATCGTACTGATTTCCGATTTATTGATACAACGTGAAGGATTGTTTCGCGGTTTGCAGTATTTACGGAGTTACGGTCATGATGTTCTTGTACTGCATATTATGGACGATATGGAAATTGATTTCACGCTTGGCGGTCCGACACGGTTTGAAGGACTTGAACTTCCTGTACAGATTCGTTGTGATCCGCGAATGTTACGTCAGGGGTATCTCGACGCTCTGAACAGTTACCTTGAAGAAGTGAAGCAAGGTTGTACAAAATTACAATGCGATTATGCCTTATTCCGTACCGGTATGCCGTTGGACGCCGCTTTGTCTGCCTATTTGAGCCGTCGTAACACTCTCGTCCGAAACAAAAAATAATATCGTTCATTTCTGCAACATAACATTGTTGATAACGGTCTATTTTAATTTTTATCTATTCAGTAGAATGTCTTATCAGGAAATACTCAACAGGTAGGCGACCTTTCGCCGAAGTGTTTTCACCCACAGTCGCAACGGTTGGTTTGTTATTCGGGTTGTACGCGGTTGGTTTTTAATTTCCATCTGCAAACAGGGGCAAGTCGGCTATCGCCGTATTAGTATTTAGTAAAACCTTTCGGCGAAGAGTTTTCACCCACGGTTGCCTACCATCGAATCACCAATCTACTGAATAATTACGAAAAAATAAAAAATTTCGAGTGATATTATTGCCCCCCCTTAATTATATGTTATACTGATTTTGGATATGAAGTGATTGTGGTCGGTATCCACCCCCAAAATGTCAAAATAGATATAGATAGGGAAGACTAAAAAGGGAACCCCCCGTTATTTTATTATTTTGCTTCCATCTTTGGGGCATTTTTTCGCTATTGTTTTCTTTAAAACTTTAATTACACCCTCACAAACCTTTTTTTCACCATTGGGTTCACAACCCTTTATTACAAAGGAGTTTCCATGTTAAACAAATTCAAAATCGGAACGAAACTAATCGGCGGATTCGTCCTTGTCCTTCTGTTGCTCGTTCTCGTTGCCCTTGGCGGTTACTTTGGCTTGACCCACAGTATCGAAACAACATCGACAATGACGTCTATCCAAGACACTTTCTATGAGGTTCAAGAGCTTCAGATATCCATTTTCAAAGCTCAGATTGCAGCAACCAACGGCGTTTTATACCGCGATACAAAATTCGCGGATGATCGCAAAAAAGTTGATGAACAATTCCAAGAACTTGCGGAACAAATCAAACCTAAAATGCTTTCCGATAATAAACTTTCCGATAATAAAGATGACCTCGAAAAACTCATCAGCACTTATAAAAAATATATCGAATTGGATAATGATTGGTATAAAATTGAGGCTGATCGGGAAAAAGAATTGGACATTCTGAGAAAGGAAGCGGAACAGATTTCTGCGTCGTTGAAACAACTTTCCAGTGAAATAGAAAAGGCAATGGAAATGCCGGAAGAAGCGAAAGAAATTGAAGGGCACCAGTATTTTTCAGAACAACGGACAACTCAATTAAAGCAAATCAATCATTGTTCCACCATCTTTGCCCGATTACGGCGGTTTTATTATCAATATTTTTCCGAGTTAAAACCGGAAAAGAAACAGGAGATTGTCGAATGGATTGAGAAAAATATCAAAGACCTACGTCAGGATCTGGAAATTGTCGGCAACAATTTGAGCACCAATGCTGGGAAAAAAGCATATTCCGATATTATCAGTTCCCTAGAACAATGGCAAACATCATTTCTTATTAACAGAACCTATCTTGACAAACAAAACAAACTTAATTCCGATCAAAACAACATCATCGTTGAAATGGATAATTTTGCGAAGGGAATAAATGAGCGAATAACGAAACAGACAAAAGTAATCAGAGACTCTTCTGAAAAAACCGATAAAGTTTTACTCATGACGATTCCGGTAGTTTCCGTTTTTGCTTTCCTGGTTGGAATGGTGATTAGTTTTGGTTTGAGCCGAAATATTACGCGAGGTTTAGCATCGGTCATGGAAACACTCAAAAAGGTCGTTCTGGAAGGCGATTTAGGAGTGGAAATCAAACCGGAATTGACTCACCGTTCCGATGAAGTGGGTGAAATGGCGGTTGTTGGCGAATCTATCCTCAATGATTATAAAACTATCAATGAAATGGCAACCGCTTTGGCGGAGGGGGATTGGCGTGTTACCGTTAAAGAAAAGGGAACATTGGATTCCATGAACCAAAATCTATCTAAAATGCTTGATCAGGTCAATCGGGCATTGCGAGAAATCAACGAAACGGTGAAACAGGTTGCGACAGGTTCCGGCGAAGTTTCCTCTGCGGCACAAACTTTATCCAGCGGGGCTCAAGAATCGGCAGCCAGTCTTGAAGAAATCACTGCATCCATGAGTGAAATCAGCAGCCAAACAAAGGCAAACGCTCAAAGTGCCAGTGAAGCTCACGATCTCGCACAAAAAGCAACCCACGCCGCTGCGGATGGTCAAGAAGCAATGAAAGAAATGACCACCGCAATGGATCGAATCACCAAAAATTCAACTGAAATTCAACGTGTGATTAAAGTTATCGACGATATTGCGTTCCAAACAAACCTGTTGGCATTGAACGCTGCTGTCGAAGCTGCAAGAGCCGGTGCACACGGAAAAGGGTTTGCGGTGGTTGCCGAAGAAGTCCGCAACCTCGCCGCACGAAGTGCGAAAGCGGCAAAAGAAACAACCGATTTGATTCAAACCAGCGGGCAGGAAATCAATCGCGGCGGTGAAGTTGCCGCACACACTTCCGAAGTGCTTAATACGATAGTCGATCAAATTAAGCAAACAACCAGTCTTATTGCCGGTATTGCGGTTGCGAGCAATGAACAAGCGCAAGGGGTGGCGCAGGTAACTATCGGGTTACAGCAAATCGATGCCGTAACTCAACAAAATACCGCCGCCGCCGAAGAATCCGCTAGTGCAGCCAATGAAATGAGCAGCATGGCGGCAAATTTACAACAACTCGTTGCCAAATTTCAACTTGCTTAAGTTTCGTTTTCCATTCACGTTATCGTTGCGCTGCAACTAAAACAGCAAAACGGTAACGTAACGCAATGAAGTAACCGCATGGAACAACCCCAATGTAAAATATTCGTAATATATCAGTGAAATATTTTTTTTAACTATTCAGTCGTTTCCTCCGAATGACCACCCCTAGCCCCTCCGAAGGAGGGGAATTATTCCCCTCCTTCGGAGGGGCTAGGGGTGGT
>JAIROD010000491.1 GCA_031257725.1 Planctomycetaceae bacterium
TGAGTACACCGCACACACGGCTAGATTGGAAATGTCCCTTCAGGACAAAATTGTTGTTTATGATAGTTACGTGAATTTAATATCACTTTGAAATTAATAAAATAAAATAGACAGTTACAATTTTTAGTGTGTTTCGTGAAATTTAGTGCGTTTCGTGTTTAAAATAGACAGTTACAAGGTAAACTCCGTCGTCAACAACCAAATAAAAATTCCACTGAATTGTTACGATTTTTTTTTAACACAAAACACACAAAATGACACGAAAATTTTTGTTGTAGTCATTTTTGTGTCTTTCGTGAAGTTTTGTGTAGTTCGTGTTTAAAATAGACTGATACCAGGAAACAAATTCGGAAAATAGGAAGTTACATCATTATTTACTCTTCAATAATTGGCCGGAATCCGACGTTGTGGATTTTTTGATACGTTTCGTAGGGAACACGAACCGCCGAACCGATAACTTTGGGACGATCACCATGGGAACCGCCGCGAACAACTTTTTTCTTGGTTAAATCGTTGTTGTTACGTCCGTCGTTTTCGTTGTACGGATACGGTTCGTAGTTGCTGCGCGTCCACTCCCAAACATTGCCGATTACATCGTAAAGCCCCCACGCATTCGGTTCATATTGTTTCACATAATCAACCGTAAACCATTTGTCATGAAACCGATCATCTCGTAACGGGAATAAATATCCTTGCGGAAAATATCGACGGTGTTTAATCAACGAACTACCGCTTTGCACAATAAAATTCGACGGACGCATTCGATCCACTCCGTCCCATTCCGAATCTTCATGATGTTGATACGTTTTCCGTAATCCCGCATCCGCAAGATTTGCACTGTATGAAAAATCCGCAAACCGATGTCCAAAATAAAACGCTTGATCCGTTCCCGCACGCGCCGCCCATTCCCATTGAGCCTCTGTCGGTAAAGTTACATTTTTTCCCGTTTTTTGCGAAAGCCATTGACAAAATTTCATCGCCTCCCGCCAACTTACACGCGCAACAGGTTGATCGGGATGATTCGCAATATAACCCGGATTGACATGATCATATCCGTGTTCAACTTCATAACCCGTATCATGCTCTGGATCGAAAAAGGCGTATTGCCCATTCGTAACTTCAGTTTCGCAAATCCAAAACGGCTTCTCAATTTTTACAACCGCACGAGGTCGCTCATCGCTAAATCCGTCAACAGAACCCATCACAAATTCGCCCGCAGGAATACGCTTAAAACGTATTAACAATAGTTTGTACCCATTCTCACCCATCTGCAAATCTGCTGCTGCGTCTGTTGCCGGAGCCATGATAGATCCCACAGGACCAAACAGACGAATGTCCATTGTATCAGTCTTTTTTTTACCCTCTCTGAATTCTATGGAGAACGTCCCTGGTCGCGATATAAATGAACTGGACCATTCAGGTATCCTATTCCATGTTGGTAACTCGACTGCTAATTCCTCTTGCCGTCTTTTTGCTTCCGTATATTTGAACGGAAAGTTTTTTGCTCTTACATTATCGCTGACAACTTTTGGCAGTTGTCCGATTGATTTATGAAACGCCCATGTTCCGTCGTCGTTTTGTTTCAGTAACTCTTTGATTTTTTGCGGCGGAACAATTTCAGGCGGCGTGAATTTTTTAGCGGATTGTTTTTGGGCTTGAATTGAGTTACGAAATTCGTCTTCGGGGTTATCGTCGATTCCTGCGTATAATTTTTGCAACTCTAATCGTCTCGCTTCATTTTTCGGCGAATTCCAACTTCCGCGATACGGTGCGTTCAAATCAATCCACGTATAAAATCGTTCCCACGCTTCACGGTCAAGTTGAACGCCGTAATGTCCGCTCCGTAAACGTTGGATTAATTCGCTTGTACTTGCGTGAAAATCCATCGGTTTTTTTGTCGCAATATCATTTTCCGTTCCCGGTCGGCGGACAAAAGGATGAAGCGACTGATAAGATTGATCTCTTTTCCAATCTCCCGCACCGTTTGGAATGAAGGACAAAATTCCTGTTTCTTTTTTATTCGTATCGTTATGACAACCGACGCAATATTGATCCAACACCGGTTGCACTTCGGTTTGAAACGCAAATGGCCGCGGCTTGCCGAACCATTCCGTAATATCACGCGGCGGTTTTCGTGACGCAATGGTATTTTTGGCAGGGGTAACTTCGTTTGTTTGCTCATGACAACCAACACACGAAACATTTTCACCCGGCATCGCGATTGTCCAACTTTGCATAATTTGAATTGCCGCACCGTCTTCGTCGAGAACTTGCATTGAAATCGGCGTGTTGGCGGGAACTTTGAAACAGACCGAACCGTCCTCCTCAATCGGAACCGTTCCAATAATCCGTTTAATATCGTAACCGGAAAATTCGCCGATAGCCGTGTAATTGCCCGTTCCCCAGTAGGCAAAATGATACGAAAATATCCGCAACGATTTTGCTTTGCCGCGCGGAATATTAGGCAAACCGCGACCATGATAAATATCCGTAATAAACATTGTTCCTTCTTTCGCATCCGGTGTGGTCAAGTCCGGCGTAACACGCGGTTTTGTTCGCGGAATCAAAGGAATCGGTTCAAATAATCCCGCATCCGGCAAATCGTAGAGTTTGACCATGTTGTCAAATTTATCGACAAGCCAAAGTCCCCACATTCCTTTGTGATCAAGCCACATACTGGTCAAAAAATATTTTTCGTTTAACGGAAACGGAAATGCAAACGTGTATTTGCAATCTCCGCCTTGATTGTCATAAACGTTACCGATTACATCGCGCCCCCAACCCGGAATTTCCTGAACACAACCGGTAACTTCTTTCGGATAAACTCGCGGATAAATATCGCTATGCGTTCCGGGTTTTCCCCATTCTTTCGTTTTCGGATCGTGTCGAAACGGGTAATGCGTTCCAAGATTCGGGTCAACAAGCATGAGCCGTCCCGCTTCCGGCAACGAATGATGTCCGCTCACAACGCCAAGCACCATACTCGGATGCGTCAACACCGGACGCGCATGCTTGTAAGCGGTCGGAAAAAACGCGCCGCTGCCCCAAAGAGCTTTTTGTTGACGACCATCCGGCGACATCGTAAAAAGCATTCGGTCAAAGTAATGCGGTGTTTCAGTATATTGCCAACGCAAATACATCACGCGACCATCATTCAAAAGACGCGGATGCCAACCGCTGTCTTGTTCAAAGGTCAATTGCCGTACATTATTTTTATTCGTATCAACACGGTAAAGCGATGCGACTTTCGCAGAACCCGCAACACAAGGAACTCCCTGCAATCCGGCAGTGGAGAAACTCAAAATCACCCCGTCTTCGGCAAGATAACAAGGATCGAACCATTGAATATCTGTTTGATTATTTGGAGTCAATTCACGTAACCCATTTCCGTCAAGACCAATTTCAAACACTGCCCAATTCCCTTTATCGTTGACGGAAGCAAACAAAAATTTCTGTGCGTCGAAGTGTAAATCGAGATCGCGCATGATTGCATTGTTCGGATGTTTGTAAACGGGCGTAAGTTTTGGTTCGCCGCGAAGGTTACTTAAAATCATGATTTCGTTGTCCCAACCTTTGCGGGGAATCGTGTCTTCGGTGTAGGCGTTGAGAGAAATAAAACCAAGACTATTTTTCTGCGGTTTCCGGCAAACACAAAGAATCTTGTCAAAATCAAGAATCGGATTCGCCAATGCCGCTTCGCGTATCAATAATTCGAGAGCTTGCGGATTCGGATTTTCTTCAAGTTCACCGAGACGTTTCAAAAATTCCGCACCGCGCGGATATTTTTCGCCGTGCGTTTCGATTAAATCGTCAACCAGCCGTTTCGCCGATGCCAACGTGTTGACCGGAACAACACCGTTATCATAAGCAAACAACACATTTGCCGAACAAAATGTAAACAGAAACAAAACAAACAAATGACGCATTATTATTCCTCCATCTTTTAGAGCTTACGTTGTTTAAAAAATACTATTCGTATCGCCATAAATTAAGATTTTTCAAATTTACCGGAAAGATTTTAGTAACTGTCTATTTTGTTTAAAATAGAGTATCTATTCACTCGATTGGAGGTTTTACATTTTGCGATTGATTTATTCCAACGAACACCCCCTTTAGGGGTTCAACGTGAATAACCGCCGGTTTCAACCGGCGGTAACGGACACACAACCACTTCAACCCCTTTAGGGGTTGTCCCAAAGCGGGATTAAATTTGATCGATATTTTTTAGTACAACCCCTAAAGGGGTTGAGTTTAGTGGGGGGCTTTTCCGCCGGTTGAAACCGGCGGTTATTCACCTAAAACGCCTACGGCGTTAAATCAAACCAATGCGTAACATGAGCGGATAATACACTCTACTGAATAGATACAAAATAGACAGTTACCTCATTCTTTGTCTGTAGGCTTCATAAAACAAGATTGCAGCCGCGTTGGAAACATTGAGACTGTCGGCAATTCCACACATCGGAAGCGAAATTGTTGCGACATTATTTCCGTTCCAAATATCAGAAAGTCCTTCCGCCTCATTACCAAGAACAATAGCAGTCGGTTGACGAAAATCGTAATCCGTGTAAGGCATCGCGGCATCACAACGTGAAACAGCGCAACGGATTTTATGTTGCCGAAGCCAGTCTATTGCGGAAAGTGAATTCATAACAGCATGCGGCGTTCGAAAAATTGTTCCCAGACTACTTCGGATAATGTTCGGATTATAAAGGTCGGCAATAGAATCAGCAACAATAATCCCGTTAAGACCCGCACCGTCCGCACTGCGAAAAATAGCACCGAGATTGCCCGGTTTTTCAATGCCTTCCAAAACGGCAAGAAGCGGAAAAGAAACCGTTCTCATTTTTGTCTCAAATAAATCAACCGATTCGTCCGGCATGGCGGCAACAACAACAATTCCTTCATTCCTGTTACCAAAAGAGATTTTTTCAAGTAAGGCGTTGGAAATAAGATAAAACATACCGTTGTGAAACAGTTCCCGTCCAAATTTTTTTGAAAAACCGTTAATCGTTTCTCGATTACCAAACACTTCAAGAATTTTAATACCGCAACAGAATGCCCGATCAATTTCGCGAATACCGTCAATCAAAAACCGGCCGGAACGCCGCCGATGTTTACCGTCACGCAATTTAATAACTTCTTTGATTTTTGAATTTGACGGGCTGGTAATTTCGGTAAACATAAATTTTGTCCATCAATCTTTATATTTGAATTGTAATCCCTTTAAAAAGATCGGTTATCAATGGATGTTGACGGTCTTTTTCTGAAACTATTGTTGCTTCAAGCGGAAAATCAATATTTAAAACAGGATCATTATAACGTAAACCGGCTTCGTTATGCGGAGCATAGAAATTTGTGACAAAATAGATCGTCTCCGCATCATTCGTCAATGTTTGAAAACCGTGCGCAAAACCTTCGGGAACGTAAATCATACGGTTATTGTTTGAGGTCAACTCAACGGCATCCCATTTCAAAAAGGTGGGCGAACCTTTTCTCATATCAACAATACAATCCCAAACCGCACCACATAAACATTTCACTATTTTAATCTCACCATCAGGCGGATACTGAAAATGCAAACCGCGAATGGTTCCTTTTTGTTGCGTGTAGGAATGATTAATATTGACAATGGGTTTTGTAAAACCAATTTCCCTTAACTCATTCGCACAAAACAATCGCGTCAACCACCCGCGTTCATCACCATGCGGTTCAACGTTAATTCGATATGCTCCCGACAATTTTAATTCAAAGAATTTCATTTGTCATTTTTCTCGTAAAGGATTTTCCCGTTTTCTACCAACATGTCGTCCTTAAGCGGGACGTAATTTTTGTTTGATCGTTAACGATGGGGTTTATCTCGTGCTGTTCGTTAACGACGGGGTTTACCCCGTGTTATTCGTTAACGACGGGGTTTACCCCGTGTTGTTCGTTAACGACGGGGTTTACCCCGTGTTGTTCGTTAACGACGGGATTTACCCCGTGGTAATATATCAGTGAAATATTTTTTTTTAACTATTCAGTCGTTTCCTCCGAATGACCACCCCTAGCCCCTAATACTACTATAATCTTTGTATCTTCTTTTATGTTAAGAGTTTACGCATATTTTTCCATATTTTTTGCAACTAATTTATTGTGGTATTTTTCGGAATTTTGTTAAATTGTTGAATTT
>JAIROD010000594.1 GCA_031257725.1 Planctomycetaceae bacterium
CGGACAAACATGAGCGCAGGAAACTCAATCCGTTTCGGTTTACCGCGCATTAAAAGATGTAACAGCACCGGAATTGCCGCCGCTGCAAGTGCGCCTAGAAAAAGTGAAAATGTTGTGAACGTCATAACTCGCGGCGGAATCGCCGTAACAGTTTTTATTTTTGATTTTGATTTAAAACATCCGACGGTTGCGCGGTGCGGCATCGCCGGTTATCCAACATGCCGTCACGCGAAACAGGAATAGATACTTCTGAAAATTATTCATCATGCAATTAATTTTGTTGCATACAGTTGTTTCGCTTCGCATGTTCATACCTTTCCTGTTTTTTGTTGCGGCAATGTTGCGTTAGGTAACTTATGGAAACGATTATTTTTGTTCGATTATTTTTGTTCGATAAATTTTTTCGGATCCATTTTTTGGAGTTTCGAATTTTTATCAAGACCGATTTCATTTTGATAATCGGTAAACCGGTCAACTCCATAACGTTCTTTGAACCATTGAAAAACCGGTTTGTCCGTTTCTTGCCAATAAATATTGTTATCCATCGTTAAACCATTACGGAAATCAGCGTCAAAACGGACGCAACTTTCTGTTGCCTTGCAAAAGAGATTGTTCCGAATAATGAAATTCTCCGTTTTGGCGGAGTTGACGTACACCATAAGATGCCTGCCGTTTTTGTCCGGACGCTGAACATGCCCCCAGCCAAAACCGGCATTGAAACAGGAATTGTTTTCAAATAAAATATGATCCGTAACAGATTCCGGTCCCCTGTTCCAGTATTCGAAGGAATATTCGCAATTCCAAATGATGTTATTTCGATAAACAATATTGCGTTGCTGATTCACGCCGTTACCCTGATTGGTCAACGCGGCATCGTAAATTTCCCAAAGTCGGCAATGTTCCACAAGACAATCAGCGGCGTCCGACCAAAATTCAATACCGTTACCAAAACGAACTCTGCGTCCTTGACCGCCTTCGCGATATTGATCCGCACCGCCGATCCATGAAATATCCAAATCACGATAAACACAATGTTCGGCTTTGGTTCCTCCCAAACCGTGTGCCGCGCCGTAACGGAGATCAAGATCAATGAAATGAACATACCGGCTGCAATTATGAGAGACAATATGCCGATGTAATGCGGCTTCAATATTTTTGTACAAGGTTGCCGGATTTTCGTTTGAAAAAAAGAAAACTCTGTTGGTTTTCATCTCGTACCAAAAATCATTCTGTATTTTCAGGTCTTCCCGTGTCCATTTTTTGAATCCTGCTTTGTTGCCGTCAAGAATGATATTGCCGACATCGGTGTTAATACCGTTTGATTCAACGGTTGCTTCACGGAGTTCTATCGGAATGAACGAAAATACACTGTCTTGTGGTAAAACTTGACCAAGCGAAATCGTAAAACGTGCGTTGGGGTGATCTGTTTTGCAACAGAAAAGAATTTCCTGTTCCGCCCATTCTGTACCAATTTCAACCGGCAGTTGAATTGCGGAACCGAGTCCTGTCCACGGTGAAGCGGGTTCAGAGAAAGCGGCGGTTGTTATCGGAAACGGTTTCGTTGTTTTGGCGGCAAACCGTAACAAATAATATTTTTCCGCTTCAACCGGAAAACCGGCAACAATAAATTGAATATGATTGGGTGCAGCGCCTGTTGCGAAACAAACGATTTGATATTCTTTTTTACCGGCATATTTTGACGGCGGCGCAACAATTTTTCGTTCTGCTTTGGCTTCGCCTTCCCGATGAAGTCCCCATACTAATTCAGTAAATTGTGAAACGATATTTCCGGCATGAACGGTATCGGGGCGTGTTGACCACAGATAATTACCTTCGTCGATCCAATCCGTTGATTTATTGAGTGGTACACTGCCGAGCAATTTCGGTTTTTCGTTATCAAAATCTCCGTAGGAAGTGTACACAACGGGTCGCTCTTCTTCGCCGGATTGGGGAACGAGTTGTCCACGCCAGTGACCGCCGCGTTTGAATCGAACACTATCACCAGGTTTGATGTCCGCGTTGTTCACCGCCTTGAGCGATTTCCACGCTGTTGCCGGTGTTGTTCCGATATTGGTATCGTTACCAAATTCAGAATCAACATAATATTCGGTTCCCCAAAGTGAAATAACCGATAAGAAAAATACGGCGAAAAATATTGCTGTTGTCATTTTCGTAGTCATTTTTGTATATCTCGTGAAGTTTCGTGTATTTCGTGTTTAAAATAGACAAACACTAGTTGTAGTATCCTTCTTGAATCGTGTTATTCTATTTCCAGAACCTTCAAGGAGGATTTTCCATGACTGTTGATTTTAACGATTAACGATTAACGATTAACAATAACACCTTTTACTTTCATTGTCAATCCGAAAGTATCTGTTTTAGGAACGATATACCAGTCAACGTAAGTAACTGTCTATTTTAATTTTTATTAGTCCTGCAAGGACGACATTTTATTAACCGTATGCTTTAGCATACGGATAGGGCAAACACACCACAAAAGTCCCGCAGGGACGACACTTT
>JAIROD010000636.1 GCA_031257725.1 Planctomycetaceae bacterium
GAAAATTTTCGGAAGATGACCTTTAATCGACGAAAATTCCGGTAGCATACCAGATATTGTTAGAACCGAGAATCATATCGTAACCGTAATACGCATGTTTTTTTCGTGCGGCTGACCAATGACCGGAGGAATTTCGCCACGCCCGGACACAACCAATCGCCGCTTCAAAAAGTCCCTCATCCGTCCAACTTTGCGCACAAATTTCCGAAACAGAACCTTGTTCCAATCTTCCACTGATTCTGTTACTTCGCGTTCCAAAATTCTGATGTCCTAAAACACCCTTCTTCGCCTGATAAACAGAATGCTCTGTCGCTTCTTTGGTAACAAACGGATGGAATGTTCCCATCGTACTCAATGGACGTTCAGGATGAATTCGAATCGCATAAATTAATGTCCGTTGCGTAAGTGTTCCGGGCGGTAATGTCAAAAAAGTTTGAACCTGTTCCGAAGTCGGCGGTTTCGCACGTAAAAACGGGAGAATACCAACAAGTTCTTCATAATAAGGAGTATCTTTGTGTTCATAGTCAATCACCGCAAGTCCCGGAAGATGAGCCATTTCCCGAAACTTCGGCAAATCAAGCATCGGAACTCCGGATCGCCCCGACTCCTCCGATTCCTGAACCGCATCAATCGGTAATCTCAACAGAACATAATTGTTAAGTAAATCAAGAACTTCCGACTTGAAAAAAGCACGCCGTTCAAATTCCCGACATGCCGCCGCAATCGGAAGCGGTTTTTGCAATTGCGGTAACACATAAACAACCTGTCGAATCTCATTGTTTCCCATTTTGACAAACCGCTCCTCCGTCGAATTCGGAATCATCGGCGAATCCGCAACCGCATAAAAGTAAATCAAAAGATTTTTCGATTGCTCTTTCGCCTGTTGCGCCGCCTCAGCGTAACTGGTCTTCCACGAAAGATGATCCAATTCATTCCATAATGTTTCTTCCGCAAAAAGCGGTGAAGAAAAAGAAGGTGATGAAAAGGAACAAAGTGTTAGAAATGTTAATAAGAAAAGAAGAATAGAGAAAATAGTTAAAATGTCTCGTCGAAGTGTTCCATAAAATTCTGAGAAAATTTTGCTTGGCTCATTACATTGGCGAAAAAAATTCAGGATGCCCGATTTACCTCTTACGTTTAATTTGTTATAATCGGCAAAGTTTGTGTGGTTTACAGTTTTGGCGTTCACATGATGAATGAAATTTGACATTTAATAATCCTCCTTTGGGGGTTAAAATGAAACGACTTTATCGATTATTCCGATTAAATCGTTCAGGAAATGTTGACGGAATTATATCGATAATACGTTCCGTTGCAACGAAACAAACCACGTTTTCCAAATTTTTTTAGAAATTTAACAATAGGTAAAATTATTTTTTTAACCTATATTTCGTAAATTACCCAAATTACTGTTTTGGTTTTACGAAATTACCCATTTTAACGTTCAAAATTTTCTTTCCCCCCAAAATTACTCAAACCCAAATTACTATGATGAAAAAAACATTTTGTTTCCGATTTTCGATGGCGATGTTTTTAATTGCCATTGTGGTTGTTTCACTTTATCCTAATCTTGCTCAGGCAGCGCGGATTCGCCGATTCTTTCGGCAACACGTAACTGTTGCCGTCGAAACGGATCGTCCGACGCTGAAAGATCGTTCTGCACCAAAAGAACGTTTTGTCCCCAAAGCAATCGAGTTAACGTTGTCACCGGAAGCGGCAAAAGAACAATTAAAAACGCTTTGTGAACAAGTTAAATCCGATTACAAAAAAATCACGCCCGATGATTTGAAACAGAGTAAACAACGTTTGCTTGCCTCTGTTCAATCATTGCTTCGAGTTTTAAACCGTGATCCAAACCGTGAAGCAGCAGCGGAGTGGAAGGAAGAATTTCATCTCACGGAATTGTCGGCGATGCTTCAAAAATCGGATGCCCCCGATAAAACATTGCTCGACGATATTTGGAATGCTCTTCATTCGAACAAAAAAGGAGTCCGCCGGATTGTTTTCGACGATTTCCGTAAATCACTCCGGCAATACCAATCGTTGGAACGTCTCATTTCAGAGAACAGTTACGAATCTCAATTGATTAACGTTTGCGATCAGCTTCTCAATTATCTTGAAATTTATTCCGGCAATCGTGATCCGCTTCACGCTGTTGCGTTAAATGATGTGATGGTTTGGCTTGAAGATGTTGGTGCGGTGGAGCGGCGAACATTGAAGATCATTAATCTGGTTCGTGCTATTTTTTCCGGTGTTAATCTTCAGGTTCAGGTTGGTGCGGAATTTGTTGGTGCGGGATTTCAAAGTGAAGTCAATGAAAACTTTGATATTAATGAGAATATTCTCGGAACACGCGTTGTTGGAACCGGAACACTCAACGCAACCAGTTCCGCCGAATTGGTTCCGAACAAGGATAAAGCGGAAATTAATGTTCTTATCAAAGCGGCGATGGATTCGGCAACCATCGGGTACCATTCTCCTGTTACCGTTAATACGGACACCAAAGGAACATTGTCGGCTGAAAAACGGATTCAAATTACACCGGAAGCGTTTTTGACTGTTCCGACCAAAACCAAAGCAGATCTGAAAGCGACCCTTTCCAATATTCGTATCAACGGCGGTCCTCTTATTCAAATGATTGCCAAACAGCAGATTCAGGAACAACGCGCTTCTTCACAAGCGGTTGCGAGACAGCGTGCGGAAAAACGAATGAGTGTTCGTGTGGATAAGCGGATTGATCCAAGAATTGAAGAGCTGAACGAAAATTATCAGACCAAAATTCGTACACCGCTTGTCCAATCCGGTCTTTTCCCGCGAATCTGGAATCTTTCCAGTACAGCGGAAACAATCGACTGGTCAATTCTGATTGGCAGTCTGACCCAACCTGCGGCAATGAATCCGGCTCCGGCTCTGGAAAAACCGTATGATTTGACGGTTCAGGTTCATCAATCGGCGTTGAATAATGCGGCGGCGCTCGCACTGTCCGGCCGATTTCTGGATGAAGACGAATTTGTAAAAGACTTGCAAAAACAATTTCCGAAACTGCCCAAATTTTTGGAACGAAAACAAGAGGAATCGCCGGCGCAAGTTTCTTTTGTCGCCAAAGCCCCGATTGATGTCCTGTTTGTCGATAACAAAATTAAAGTTGTGATTCGGCTTGACGACATTAAAGTTCTTAATAACGCCGATAAATCGTACACCATGACGATTCTTTATCATGTTCGTGTTGAAAAGAAAAAGGATCAAAATGGAGTTGAGCGGGACGTTGTTATTTTGGAACAAGCAGAAACGCCTCAGGCTTTCCCAAGTAACTATCAACCGGAAAGCGGTACAAAACTTTCCGCGATTCAAACAATCATTCGTTCCTATCTGATACGAAGACTTGAAGCGTTACCTAAACGGATTGAGACAGAGCCGTTGGAACTTGGCGGTGAATGGCGGGAAGCCGGAGTTCTTGTTCCGGTTTTTGCCTCGTCCAATGACGGTTGGTTGACTTTCGCTTGCGATTGGATTCCGGTAGAAAAAAATCCGGCAGACAAAAAATAACCGCAACAGAACGTAACCGTCTATTTTAATTTTTATTAGTCCTGCAAGGACATTTCCAATGTAGCCGTGTGTGCGGTGTACTCACCGCACACACGGAAAAATAACAGGATTATCATTTTTACCATTTTGTT
>JAIROD010000667.1 GCA_031257725.1 Planctomycetaceae bacterium
AACAACATTTCACTCGATATTCAAAATCACGAAGTGATTCACCGCGTTTCATGTTAAGGGAATTGAGTTCAACGGTGGCTTCGGCAAGTTGACGACGGATAGAATCAAGATTTTCACGAGCAATGGACAGGAGAAAAATAGGGGTAAGGGAACTGGAAAAACGGTAGGATAACGATGGACTCCGTAGCGGACAAGACCACTTTCGACACCTTAGCGGAAAACATGACCGCTACCTCGACCCCTAATCAGAAAACGCTCCCCCTTTGGGGTAATCAATAGGTTCTGTTTTTTTAGTCATCGTTTTTTAGTTAATGGTCTAATTGTTAATGGTTTAGTGGTGAATAGTTACAGAGTAATGATTATAATCGGTTAATGGTTGTTAGGACAATAGGGACATTAGGTTGGGAGTGTTTATTGTTTTTTTGGGGGGGAGTGATTGAAGGGAATGATAAAAAGTTCCGTGTTACCTAGGGACGAAATGTTGGTAGAAAAAACACCAAATATCAATTTCACCAACATTGCGTCCCTACGGGACGCGAATAATTTTTGTTATACTGTTTGCTACCAATATGTCGTCCCTAGCGGGACGGAATTTTTTTATCGTTTCCTTCGATCACTAACGCCCATCCAAAAAAAGGTGAAATAATCAGCAAAAAAGTACGCCAAGACTGGCGACTGAATAGTTACTTTTTACTTTTATTTTTACAACGATAAAAGATATTCAACAAGATCATCAATTTGTTCTTCTGTTAATTGGTCAACCGTACCTTTCACATCACCATGTCTGCCTTGTTTGAAAACATCTTTCATCTTAACGTAACGTCCGTCGTGCAGATACGGAGCGGTTCGCCAGACTTCAATAAGTGTTGGCGTATCAAATTTTCCGCGACTTTCGTATGAAGGAACCTGAGTTTTAACATCATACATTTTCGTATCGGTAAAATAGGGACCCGAATGACAGAATAAACAACCGATATTTGGGTCTTCAAATAGTTTTTTTCCACGTTTTGCCCGTTCACTGAGTTGCCCATCGACAAGATAGGGACTCGGTACCGGTTTTAGTTCTTGTACAAAAACATCAATACAATCACAAGGTTCATTCAATGCCGGAGCAAACATAATGAACGTAAATCCTGTTCTTGTACATAATCTGGCGCTGAACCGGTCGCCTAACCACATTACCGGCGGTGTTTCGGAACTGTACACCATGCTTTTGGTGTTTTTCGGATTACCTGAACCGTCGTGCAATAAATCCCAGTTCATTCCGGTCATTCGCGCATCAGGATGACAACTCGTACAAGTTTGCCATTGCTCATAACACAACGAAGCGTCATTCCACGCTATTTCTCCAATTCGTCCCTGTGATAATACCAACGCCGAACCTGTTGCAATAATTTGTATTGTTTCCGGCGGCGGCAAGTGTAACAACGTAGGGTCGAATTTGACGAGCAGATCGTTAAAATAAAGTCCGATATAAACAAACCGACCAACCGTAATCACCTCACGCGCCCCTTTGCCCTTGAACGGAATCCGTTGTTTGAAGTCGGCAGTAAACGTTAAATCATTCGAAACGTCTTGAACCGCCGCAAGTTTTTGATGCAATAATTTTGAATCGAGAATGATTAATTCATTCGTTCCTGATATTGCAACAAAAATCTGTTTGCCGTCGGAAGAGGTTGTAATTCCCCAAGGATTCGCTGCACCATGTTGCGGATCATCCAATAAAACAGTATTGACATATCCGTTGTTTTGCCCATTGTCTAATTGTGTTGTATCAAGAATTGAAAGAGCATTGACATTCATCTGTCCGCCGTCCAGTTTTTCCGTACCGTTCCAAAAATGCGAAATGAGATGCGTCAAATAAGCGTAACGTCCATCCGGTGAAAGGACAATGCCGCGAAGATTACAACTACCGTTAGGCAAACGAATATTTTTCGTTGCACCATCGGCAATATCAATCACGCTCACTTCAGCGGCAACATTCAATTCTGTTGTCAAATTATCAGGAACACAATTGGGATCATTGGGAAGTGAATTAAGTACGATTATTTTCTTCCCGTCTTGGGTGATTGCGGCGGCACGCGGTTCGCGAACAACATTAAAGTATTCGACAAATTTCAGTGCGGGAAGTTCGTATTCGGCAATATTATTGTTGAAACGATTACAGAGAAAAAGTTTTGATCCGTCCGGCGTAACAACCGGAGACATCGGAGTATGACCGGCGGGAACGGTTTGAAGAACACGCCCCGATTCCGCATCAAGAGCCGAAAGTTGTCCGCGATAACCGCCGAATGTTACATAAATTATTTTTTCATCAGGACTCAACACAATTCCGCTTGGTTCATTGCCGACAGGAAATGTTTGAACGACTTCATTTTTGCCGGTATCAATCACCGCAATTTCTCCGGCATCGTAATGAACAAGAAATATTTTCGTACCGATTTTGTTTGCGGTCATATTCATCGGACCTTTGTAATTAAAAAAGTGATCATTTTTTGACACAATATTATTTACAAAACGAGAGGAGATGGAACGATGACCGGTTTCTTTTCCTCGATACATTTTCAATTCTTCGGCTTGAAGGAAACCGTCTTGGTTAAGATCGGCTTTTTCAAAATTCGACCACTGATCTTGCGGACTGGCCGGCGGCAATACCGTACGCGCCGCAAGAAAATTAAGAAATTCCTGTTGCGAAATACTTCCGTCCTTATCGGTATCGTTTAAGGTAAATTCCGTTTGTTTTACCGGACGTTCTATTTTTGTTTCGGAATAGGTTTTCAAAAAATGTTGAAATTCTTCCTGGCTGACCACTCCGTTACGGTCTGTGTCCGCCGATTCAAAAAAAGAATCATCCGCATAAATCGGAATAATTAAAATTGCCAAAATAATAAGAACAATAATAAATCGATACATTGTTAGTGAATAGTTATGAGTGAATAGTAAATAGTAATAGTAAATTGTTTATATTGGGAACAGTATCACATGCGGAATTATTGTTGTTATGGTTATAATCCGCATGTGATAATCTGTGTAATTTTCGGACAGTTTATTCACATGAACCGCATTTTGCAGAACCGATATTGGTTTTGACTTTTTCCGGCATTTTTCCGCAACAACCGCTTGCGTTTGCGGTTTCGTTAATTTCAGCGGTTTGAGTTGTTTTCGTTTTCTTTCCGCAACAACCGCCATCCTTTTTTTCGAGGACAATTTCCGAAACGGATTTAACCGGAACAAACGCATAGCCCATTGCGGATTCCATATAACTTCCTTTGTTTCCGTACCGTTTTTCAATTGGACCGGGTTCGGCAACTTTGGGTTTTGCCAGTTTCATCTTACTCAAAAGAGCAAGATACTGTTCAAATTCAGTCTGATCCAATTTGCCGTCCTGATTTGTGTCGGCTTTGGCAAAACGAGGATCAATTGATTTTTTAACTGTTTCTTCGGCAGCCACCGTCAAAACTGTACAAAAAATCATCGCAAACAGAACAATAAAAAATTTTAGTTTCATAAAATTCTCCTTGTTGTTTATTCAGAGCCGAAAAGTAATCGCGGGAAAACGTAATCCCGCTTGAACCTACTTTTCGTACTCTGAATATGTATCGTAAAATGTTATCGTACTAATTCTTCGCCAGCATCAAGAGCAAACGAGAAAACATTTTTTTCACCGGCTTTGATTTCAATCGTTTCCGTTGATTTACCAATTGAGTATTTCCACGGAACCAGAGATCGGGTTCGCGGTGATTGGGGATCCATTTCGTTATAATCCAGATTATCCACTGTTCTGGTAAATGCAACCGTATATTTTCCTGCCGGTACTCCTTTGAATCCGTAACTGGTACTTGGTATTACTTTACCGTTTTTGTTAGTTGATCCGCTTGGTTTCCACGGTGTATCACTTTCAAATGGTATTAGGTAAACCATAACCGCTTCCATGACTTCTCCACCAAAAGTTACAGTAATTGAACATGGATGGAGTTCAGGCATTCCTTCAGGACGTTCCAGTTTAGGGCGGTAACTGCATGAAACGCCTAACAATGTTACTACAAATAATAATAGGACAATTATTTTTTTTGTCACGGTTTAGTCTCCTCATATTAAGAGTTTTTCAAGAGTTCCCTGTGAAGCGGTATTGAATCTACTTCCCGACCACCACGTTTTTATCAGTTGAATATTCTTTTTTGTATTTACTTCGTAATATATCAGTGGAATTTTCTCCCAGGTATTGTCCTCGTTTCAACAAAGCTTATTTTCACCTTATTTTTTCTTAACAAAACAAC
>JAIROD010000694.1 GCA_031257725.1 Planctomycetaceae bacterium
AACATGTCGGAATCGGAAAAATTATTGAAACAATACACGTCCGACTTAAAAACAGCAAACGCCGCTTTCTCGTTGGCACAGGAGGAAACGGAAAAAGAATATTGGAAAAAAGTAATTGAATCATTAAAAGAAGAATACAAAGACAAATCTACTAAGAAGGAACGGGAAGCTGCCGAAAAAGCGCAACAAGAAGAACAAAAAAAATATAACACCACATTGGAGGAAGCAACAAAATATATTCGTTCTCAATTACCGGAACGGGAACGTAAAGATATTGAATTAAACGAACAGTTAGAACGATATAAGAAAGCACTTGCCGATACCGCCGATAAACAGAGTGAACAAGCAAAGAAATTACAAAACGCTATTGACGCTGTCGAAGCGAATATTGTTGCAAATAATCAATCGGAATGGATTCAAACGAAAATAAATAAAGAACGTGAAAAATTTATTCAAGACGAAAAGGAACGGCAAGAGCGGTTGAAGGCGTTGCAAACAGCGGACGCCGGCGGTGATAAAATCTACGGCGAGATGTTAAAAGAGACGCAAAAAAGTATGTTGGGAGAGTGGAATCAATATTTTGAAACTAAAAAAACGGGAATTGAAGAATTTGAAGACGGCGCAAAGAAGTTAGTGGAAGCGGCAGTAAAAGCAGGAAAAACACCGGAACAAATTTCCGATGCTTTTGACAGATACGCAGACAATTTTTTGAAACAACAAGAAAAGGAAAAAGAACAAAAGCAACAATCGGAACAAACCGCATCGGCGGCAACACGTTACAGTGCCGAAGCAATGAAAATTGTTGCACAAACTTCCAAACCGGAAATAACGGCGATTGACAAAGGAAGTCAAAAGATAGTCAATTCAGTAAATAAATTACAAACTTCAATTGCCGGAGTTAAAACGGCGATTATAAATAATAAAACAGTAATAGAATCTACCATTTAATAAACCATGACTTCTTACAACGTAACACCGCCAAATTTTTTAGATAAAATCACTTTATTATCGACCGATAAAGCGGTTGTTACACGCGGATTTGACAGCGGGGATGTACCGGAATTTCGTGTAACGGACGGATATTATATTTCGTTGTTTCTCAATTATCATTATCTTGTTGACCGCAATGAATCGGAATACACGATTGTTAATAAACCGTTTCTTCCAAAGCCGGGCAGTTATTACCGCTACATTGTCGAAGAGGGTAAACAATGGGATATTATCGACGCAGAAACGGCACAATCGTTATTAAATTCAAACGGTGTTAATTATTCTTATACAGCGGGCAATGTTATTTTTCCGGGTATTATTGCACGGGAAATAAAATTAAAATCAATTACTCCGGTAAATAATCAATACGATTATGTTGTTTCGGTTATTCAATATATTTTTGAAACGCCGGATAAATCAGACGGCGAAGGCGGCGAACCTGATTCACCAAGTCAAGGTGATCCGTTTACTATTTCACGGAGTACGCGGTTTATACAAATTGCCCCGCGATTTGATTTAAGTAACCCGCCCCGAAAACTTTGCAATTCCGCAGGGCAGCCCTTTGAACCGGCGATAATATTTGAACTTCCGATTAGTGTTTATACAATAAACCGGAAAGAGTACGTTAATCCGCAACAAAAAATCGACAATTTTATTCATACCATCAATGATACTGCGTTTTGGGGTAAAGACCCAATGACGGTTTTAGTTGAGGACATAAATGCAACGGAAAACCGGCAATTTGGAACAAATACCAAAAGAAGTTGGAACGTAACATATACATTGGCGTATAACCGTTTGACTTGGCAAAGCTATATCCTTGACAACGGAATGTTACAAATAGACGATGAGGACAGCGAGAAGCTGACAGAGATTTTAGACGACCAAAACAATCCGGTAACAACACCTTACCCGTTGAACGGAGCGGGGAAAAAATTAGATAAAGACGCTGTACCGGTTTACGAATGGACAAACGGCAGTCCGTTTGTATTTTATTACAAAAAGGATTTAATCTTATTGCGATTGCCTAATCCTTATTTATAACCGAAAATTGACATGGGAAAACTAATCGGCAAAAAGACGGAGAACTATTTACGCAACGCAATGGCGGAAGCCCGAAACGTAGGCGGCGGTTCTCCGTCTTTTCGTAATAATATCGGTTATTCTTTTACTTTTGTTATTACAACGGATTGGCAACAACACGAAAATAACGGTGCATATTATTGCAAAGCAAAACATTTTTATTTTAATCCTGAATTCAAAAGATATGAATATAACGAAACATTAGAATATACATTATATTCTCCGGCAGATCGAAACACCAAACCGACAACCGGTTTGGGTGAAATTGTTCGGGCGATTTACAACGGAAATTGGGAGATTATTTCAGGAACAATAATCAATAATTATCCGTCAGAGTTTGCGGTGGTGATGTCGGCGATTCAATGCCCCGATGATCCGACCGCAACGCCGAACGATACCGATTTTCGCAACAAAATGGGTGAAATAAGAATTGCCGGAAAGGAATACCCGCCGAATATTTACGATAAATGTGCTTGTTTGGAACTTGCCGGTAAAGAGGACGAATATCCTGAACAAATATTAAAAGGAAGATATATTCAAGTAAGAAAGGCGGGAAGTTACAACAATCCTGATTATAACCAAGAAGCTGCCGACGAAGCCGCAGAAAACGGAGAACCTTATGACGTGCCGGAAAAATTAGATTGGTATCTCGCAATGAATACCGGTCAAACATATAACGCTAAACTTGATACCGATGTTGATGCTGGAGATGTTACAACAATTACGGTTAAAGATTCTGATAGTAACGAAATACAGTTTAGTGTTCACGCGGATATGGCAGAGGAAAACACTTATTGGAAGGGAAATTCATCGTCGTTTGATATTGAAAGACGGCAGGGTGCCGGTTTTATTCAGTTACAAATTGTCAATGGAGTTTGTTCTATGATTGAAGACGACGAAATTACAGACACATAAAAGGAACACCAATGACAAAACGGAAACGAATATTATCTTGGCGGGGCAAATTTCCGCGTACCTGTTGTCAGGGGGAATGTATCGAAATTTATCGGTTGAGCATCTATGGTTCGCAAAATCCGTTTTATCAGATTCCGACTTCTTTTACAAAAAATATAAAACAATATCACGGCTATAAATGGTACATTTATCGAGAGTTTAACGGTTTTTCCGGAGGGTATCATTGCGGAGACGTTTATGCTTGGGAATTAAAACGTAACATTCAATCCGGTGTAGTGGGAAAATGTAATAGTCTTGAAGGATTGAGAACTGGTTACGGTATTATTCAAGATCATTTAGGATGGCCCGTGTCCGGTTACTCTTATTATCTTATTCTTGTTAAAGACGAATCTGCCGATAAACAATTGCAAGGCGAGATTGACGAAAATTATTACAATAATTATCTTGTCATTGATTCTAATTTTTTACCGGAACATGTTCGGGAGGAAGGAGACACGTCCGGTCAAAATGATAATATCTTTTATTTCAGGAGACCAGCGGAATACGCCGGACAGATTGAAAATTTACGTTGCGGAAAATGCGGTACTGGATTACAATGGTCAATTCATGTTTGTGAAGCCGGTATATGGCAACAAAAATATAACGGCGTTGTCATTAATGGAATGTTTTTAGGACTTCCGTCACATTATAAAGAATATGATATTCTTACTGAAGTCATGTGGAATGTAGGACAACAAAATTCGTATCTTGTTCTATTGCCGCAACAAAAACCAATGCAATTATTAGTACATTGTGAAAATTGCGTTGAACTTGGTCAAGAGTATGAATCGACAGAGGAATTTGTTTTTGAAACGGGAGATAGTGCTATTGAACTTTACAACAAATTAGTTGAAAGTTACGAAATCGGATTAGCAGTAAAATTATTGATAAATCTTAAACGGGTAGAGAATGACGTTGAAATTGATTTATCTGATTATTATAACAATATACTACACGATTTTAGTGTTGATCGTAACAACAAACTTATTTTCGGTTGGTTTAGAAACAGGTCAAACGTTTTGAATCCTAATGCCGAAAACAATAATTGTAACGAATCGTATTATAATCAAAGTCAGATGAAAGATGACGGTGTTGAAAAAGTATTTAATTTTTATTCAGCTTATGAAAATTTGATAATTCGTTTTACACCAACTGTAGGAGTAATGTTTGTAACTCCTACGGTTGAATTTTCGACAGATAATTACGAAAAGGTTCGTTTTTATTTTACCTTAAAAACCTTTTCACATGAAAATTGTACTGGCGGCGGCGGTGATGTAGATGTAGATGTAGATGTAGATGTAGATGTAGATACTGATACTGATACTGATACTGATATTGATATTGATATTGATACTGATACTGATACTGATACTGATACTGATACTGATACTGATACTGATACCGATACCGATACCGATACCGATACCGATACTGATACTGATACTGATACTGATGTAGATACCGATACCGATATTAATACTGATACCGATATTAATACTAATATTACAAACACAAATATTAATACAAATATCATTACTAATATAAACGTCAATGTCAATGTAAATACAAATATTAACACCGACACCGACACCGACACCGACACCGACAGCGGTGATGATGATGACATAGTTTGCGAAATTTTATTAATCACAACCGGCACTAAAAATTCAATTAATGGAACGTTTTAAGTTACCATGAAAATATCAATACCGAAAATTCAAGAGCCGATTTTTAGCGGCGATGTATTTTGTATCGTTAATAATGAACGTGTTTTGTTTGATGGAACATGGCATGATGAAAGAATGTTTTTTGATATTCCCAAAGGCATAACCTACACTCTTAAAGCACAACGGGAATTTAAAAAAAAACAGATTCACGTTACACCAAATAACACAGAATGGGGGAAACCGATTCATACCACAAAGGGAATTGCAATTGAAACGGTTCAAGGCTGTAATATGAAATGTAATCATTGTTCACATTTTTGTAATTACAACAGAAAAGGTTTTACGCCGATTGAAACAATAATTTACACCTTGATTGAATGGTCAAAAAAACTTAACCCGGCTTCCCTGTGTATTACGGGCGGTGAATGTTTTTTACATCCTGAATTAGGAAAAATTATTAAATATGCACGGCAGTTATATCCAGATACATTATTGCGGGTATTTACAAACGGAACATTGTTAGAAAAAAAACTGCCGGAGATTCAGAACATATTAAAAGCAACAAAATCGACGCTTGTTGTTTCAATAAAAAACTATTCCAAAATAGGCAAAAGAGACTGGACGGAACAAGTTAAAAAAGGAATTGCAACCGCTAATGTGTATGGGATACCGGTCGAACTCAAAAACTTTAATTGGTTGGCAATTCATGCCGGATCAGATTCAAGCGGAAAACCGCTTGCTTTTCACGGAGATTCGGAAATCGGTTTTAATAATTGTACAACAAAGAACTGCGCCAGATTTATTTATCAAGACAAAATTTGGAAATGTCCGCCCGCATATATTGCCTATAAAATGAAAAACGAAAATATGTTAGAACCTTCGGAATGGCAAGACATGTTATCATCAGAACCGGCAACTACTAATTGGTGCAGGAACGAATTACTGGAATTTTTGCAACAAAAGCCCTGTGTGTGTTGTAAAAACTGTCCGCAGAAAAAAATTTTTTTTTCCGGCTGTAATCCTAATTTCCCGAAAAACGGTACACAAAATTATATTGCCGAACATCGTTACCGAAAACAACTTCAAATTCAAACCGCAACTTCCACCCCCCAACAACATAGGTGTTGCGGTCAAAACAATTGAAGGACTTCGTAACCAAAACAATACACTATGACTGAAATTAGATTAACAATGTACGATATTCCCGTTACAGTCGAACAGGAATTTGTTGAACAAGACCCGTTTGATTGTACCAATCAAGATATTGTTATAAATTTTTATCCGACGATCACAATTAAAACCGTTGAGACAACTCCCAGCGGAGCAGGATATTATGTTTATTTAGAAATATCGGGCAGTATAAATGCAAGTATTGGAGAGGCAGAACCATGCAAAACCGGCAGTTGTACGATACAAAAAAAAGTAACATTTAAAAATGCTGACGGCGATGTTGTCGAAACAAGAACCATCGGCGCAATGGTTTGGTTTACAGAATCGTCGATACAAACCCGCGTAACTATATTTTGTTCAAGTAATACGGCAATTGTTCCAAGAAGTTGTACTCAGTGTTCTACTGCCGGTTTACTGTATTCGAATACAGATATTGCTGAAAATAGATTATCTTATATCAATAATAACGGAATTATTTATACAATTAATCCTGTAATGGAGAAGGCGACAAATGATAATTATGGAAATTCGGAAACTGAAATGTATCGTGAATGGTACTATTTGAATTTTAGTGCAGAATGTCCCGATGGAAGAATCATTTATGGTCAAACAACTTTTGTATTAGGCGGTTACAAATATTCCTATGACCCTAATAGAAAAATTTACGGCATTAAATGTTGGGCATTGTCAAGTTGTGTGGACAGCAGTTGTAGTGGAAATTCTGAAAACATGGATAATTTAGTTTTTTATAAAGAAGATTTAAATTTTCCCGCACATTGGCGAAAGTAATTTTTTTTTTGTAAGGATTTACGCGGAGGTAAAAAAATATTCCTTCCCTCAAAGGGGGTATTGACGGAACAACGGAAAATGTTAAAATCCTTAAACTAAGAGAACCGTAAATTTTTTAAGGTCGTGTATTGGCTATGGTTTGTAGGAAGAACAATTTTTCGACCGCCCTTTCAATTCCTTAAATCGGGTGTATTGGCTATGGTTTGTAAAAAATGCTGTTCGGATATACGAAAAAAAACGCTTCTAATCTAATAGATTGGGGCGTTTTTTTTACGTCTTAACCTGAAAATACCCCACTAAGGGGGGGTATTTTTCGCCGGTGAACAACAAAATTTCCCCCTTCAGAGGGGTAAGACTTTGAACATCTCACAAAAATCTTAAAACAGGGCTTAAATTCGTCCCTGTGCTTGTCCGGCTCAATAGTCGAAAAACACACAAACGCCCCTTAGAATCAATCCTAGCGAATTTGTACAAAAAACAGAACCGGTAAAATTCCGATTTTAACGATTCGACCGGAAAAAAATAGAAAAAATTTTAAAAAAACTGTTCAGGGGGGCTTTTCAATGCCGATTCAAAAGGTATAATTACAGCACAATTGAAGTAGGGAAATTTTGTTTTTTCCCTTCCAAAAGTTAGGAAGTAGTGATTCCTAACTTTCGTAACAACAATAACATCTTTTTTATTCTAAAAACCAGTTTGACCGGTTATCTGATTAGTTATTGTATCAGATATTTGCGAAATCACTAACGACGGTCAGACTTTTTTTGGGGAGAAAACATGAAAGTATTTCATGGTACAACAAAAGATTTTCAAAATTTCCGTTACACTGATGTTTTGGAAACAAATGGCAATCGTCGGGCATGGTGTCCCGACTGTCTGTATTTTACAGACAATTTTAATGTTGCGTTGTCTTACGCAACTGTCGGCAACAATGATGTTGCCGATTCGGAAAAATTTTCTTTACCGGCAAAGTACGATCCTAAAAAAATCGTAACTTTTCTCCGGTATTATATCGAGGGTGGGAAATGGATAAAAACTCAGAACCTCAACGAAAAACTTCCACGCAATGCCAAAGGTGTTGCGTTTGAATGTTATTACCATCACGAAGATGGTGAATTTCAATTTATTGAAAATTCCGTATCAGAAACACCGGAGAAAGCCAAAGAATTGGCTCTTAATGAATTGGAAAACCATTTTTGGAGTGGTTTTCATCACAGCAAGTTTTCGCAAGACAGCCGTGTGCTGACCTGTGAAATAAATTGTGACGAAAATCGTGTTTTGGAACATGAAGTTTCGACAAACTCTTCATTTTTGGTAATAAAAGATATTATTACCAAATACCGAAACGATTATGATGTGATAATTATTTCGGGGCTTCGCGACACTGGAGGCGGTTATGTTGCGAGAGCCAAAACAATTGTCGTTCTCAATAAATACTGTGTAACAATTACCGGAACAACGTTTGTTTCGGAATTGTTATAAAAGTAAAAACAAGAAAACTTTTAACCGCCCCGCATGGGGCATGGAGAAAAAAAATGAACCGTAAAAATATTATTTTAAGAAAACTATTTGAGGAATTTCCTAAAATAAAAAATGCCCAGCCAGACAATTACGAGGACAAATGGGTTCTCGTAACAGGGCATCAGTATCATCACGGACAGCAAGAATATTCAAACAGGTTAATGGATGAATATAACGATTTGAAATAAAAATATGATAATTGGTCAGATCGTCTTGCAAGCAATTTCGGCATTGATCATGCCGAAATTGAAACAATGATTGAGAAAGAATTTCCCAATCTTAACAAAAACAAAATCAGAACGTTACGTGAAGATATTTTTCAATATCTTCAAGATAACGATTATGATTTTTCGAGAAATTCAGAGGAGTTTTTAGGCGAGCTCAACGCCAACGGAGATTGGCGTTGTTTTGAATTATTTGACGAAAATCCTCTGGAAGATGAGGAGGATGATGATTAGTGTTCTAAAAACGTTTTGGATATACTAAAAAAACAAGCCGCTCCGGTAACACGGGGCGGTTTTTTTTTGTGATGGACAAATATTTTGTCAGAAAAGAATAAAAAGTTTCTTATGTAATTTATAATAGTGATTTTTTTTGTTAGCAAAACATTTTTTTCCTGAGGTATATAATGTCTATTTTAGAAAGAGCGAAAGTTGAATTACTTGACCGATTGACAAATAATCCGTTACAAGATGCTGATGATTTAACGGCATATATTCAATATGCTTGTCGGCTTGCGTCTTTGGGAGACCGGTCAAAAATTGACGAATTTCCGGCTTTGTTTGCAAAAGAGCCTTTTGCGGGCAAGGTTTCCGACATCCTTAAAAAACGTTGTAAACAAGGTTGGTTTGAAATAGAAAATTATTCGGGCGACGATCTTGCCCTTTCAATAATTGATACGCAGGATTTTTATCTTTTTGAACAAGAATTCGGAAAAAATTATTATGAATTGAAACCGTATTTTACAAAATGGTTTCAGGATGTGGACGATATAGAAATTGATGAGGAATGCGGCGAATTGCTTGAATCGTTTCTTAAAGTATTTCCGATACCGGAGGAAAAATGTTTACCGGTGATCGCCGTACCAATTACGACACGTGAATGGCAACTGTTACATTTTTTCTATAAAAATGTCTAAGGACAGATTCACCCTGATTTTATGTACGTTTATCTAATCGTCAAGCCGTCTTGCGGCGGTTTTAACTTTTTCTTTATCATGGTCAATGTATCTTTCGGTAACATTTTGATTGGCGTGTCCAAGTAAGATTCGTGCGGTTTCTTTCCGGTCAACATCGGTAGCGAACCGATGCCGCAATTGGTTCGGCGACCATGATTTAATTTTTCCCCGTTTTGTTGCCGCTAAAATGACTGCGGCGTAATTTTCGGCGGTGTATTTTGTTACTTTATGTTGAATTTTGTTTTTGAACCGGAAAATAAAACCGTCCGGACGATTCCGATATTTTTCAAGAATTGTTTGACCGGTTTTTCGTATTGCAATTAGCCGCCGTTTCCCTTTGTGTTCGGTTTTATGTTCAAACGGTTCATAAATCCAAACATCGTCAGACTGGTCTATATCGCACCATCGAATGTTACACACTTCAGAGGGGCGGCATCCTATTTCCCGTTGTAACAATACCATATCGGCAACCTCTTTCGGGAGAAACGGTAACGTTTTTTCCACTATCTCATCGGCAACCGATGTAATGGGTTCGGTTTCCCGTGCGGTTGTTTTGCCGACTTCTAATGATTTTACGTACTTTAATACTCCGGCAGTAGCAAACGGTACTAATTCGTTTTCGACGCCCCAATAAAAAATCCGTTTTATTTTGATGATATAAGCGTTAATCGTGTTACGGCACAGTCCTTGTTTCACCAAAAGGTTACGCAAATTTTTCAAATCGGTTGTCCCGAACAACCGTGTCGGCAAATCGCCGTATTCACGCAATAGTATTGGTGTGATACAGGATTTATAAACATCATAGGTGCCGGTTTGCCGCCCGCTTTTCTTGCGGTAGTTTTCGTATGCCCAATCAAGGAACTGGGCAACCAAAAAGCGAATTGGAACATCATCACCCCTTGTTACACGAATATCAGTCTTAACCGGCTGATCACCGCTGGAGAGTTGTTTAATAAACTCGGCATATTCTGAAAGCGATTCGTGCGAGTTGTAGGCACCTTTGAAGTAAATACGTTTCCCTTTAACTTCGACAAAACCTAGATTGCGGGTAGAATGTTTTCTGTATTTTGGAATTTTCATTGTTTTTTTTCGGGTTAAAAATTCAGTTAAAAACCGGACACGGTGTCCGTATTTTGCCTGTTTAATATACCAAAAAAATCAATAAAAAACAACACTTAACCCCTTATTTTTCAAATACTTAATAAAATAAGGAGTTAAATTCCTTTTAGAATCGTCCACAGATTGACGCAGATTATCACAAATTGTTAACAGCGGGGTTCACCCTGTGTTTGTAGCATCGCGGGGCAAGCCCGCGCCGTTCACTTTCGGTAAATTCCGAATTATTAGAGATTCCCTATTATTTTTGTCCCTCCCACTTGTTCTCTGGAAAAAAATAGATAGAATTGACAACCTTAATTCAAATGTTAAAATTTGACGTTTGTATCGTTTGGATAAAAAATTACCCTGCTTCATTTCATAAATTGTGGTAAATTTTTGAAAATATTGAAATAGAAAAACATTGAATGTCCGATATTAAACTTAATTGTTTTTCTATGTCGAAATGAAACATTGAAAATCAATTTGTTACTTTGTGTTGCAGACATTCGTGTTTTCTCTTAAAATCGGAGGAAAAATTTATGAAAAGAAAAATCAATGATTCATTTTTGGACGATTCTATGATTTTTGAAAATGTTAAAATAGATAATTTAAGTAATCTACGGAAGGGGGGGGGGGGTACGTAGAGTTTCTCTACTTCACCGGTTTTCAACGATTACATCGATTTTTGCTCGTCCGTTTCGAGTGTTTTCTGTGCCTGCTGTTCTTGGCGCAACTCTTGTTTCTTGTTGCCTTAGTGTTGTTTCTCCTAATCTTTATGCTGCTCCTGGTGAAAACGGTGCTGACGGAACCGCCGGAAGTGCGGGTACGTCTCAGACTTTAACAATTATTGACCAATCGGGAATTACTTCCTTAACACCGCCGACAGCCGGAACAGCGGGCGGAGTTGCGGGAGTCGGAACACTGGGACAATCCGGTTTTCCGGCAAATATGAGTACCGAGAATCCCAATTCACCACCGACGGCAGGCGGGAAAGGTGGAAATGGAGGAATCGGCGGGACAAGCGGAGCAAGCGGTAATTTAACCGCCGCTGTTGGTGCTACTGGAATGTCCTTTGATTTTTCCGGCATTTCCGCTTTTGGAGTTACGGGTGTTGCCGGAACACAAGGCGGGAATGGCGGACAAGGCGGAGCGGGCGGAGGTTATAATAGTAATGCCAATGCCTATTCTACTGCAACGAAAAGTGAGAATGGCGGAATGGGCGGTAACGGCGGCGGCGGCGCTGCCGGAGCCAACGGTGGAAATGTAAATTTTACCTTTAATCAAGGTACATTTACTTTTGCAAACAACACAATTTTCGGCGGACTTGGCGGCAACGGCGGGGCTGGCGGACTTGGCGGGCAAGGCGGTAACGGCGGACTTGGTATTCCCGCACAAGGAAATGCAGTTTTTGGAATTGAGCAAACTCCTTATCCAGCCCATGACGGTCGTGACGGCGGCGATGGCGGAAACGGCGGTGTTGGCGGAGTCGGCGGTGCGGGCGGCAATGGCGGCAACGCTGTTTTGTCCTTAACCTCTGGAACGCTCAACTTTGGTTCCGGTGTCGTGTTTGGCGGTAACGGCGGCAATGGTGGAGTTGGCGGCAAGGGCGGTGCGCAAGGTATTGCCGGAACCGGAGGAGCAAACAGTAGTTATGATTCCGGTTTGGTGTACACAGGAACAGCCGGAAACGCCGGTTTGGCGGGCGCATTTGGTAACGGCGGAGCGGGCGGTGTCGGCGGGAACGCCGGAAACGGAACGCTGACCATTACCGGCGGAACCGTTAATTTTCTGGGCAATGCTTATTTTGGCGGAACTGCCGGAGCAGGCGGTAACGGCGGAGCGGCAGGCGGAACCGGAGCAAGTGCCGGAACCAAAGGCGCAGACGGGAACGCCGCAAGCGGTTCAAAACTTCAACTCAACGGCGGAACGCTTAATCTTGGCGGAAACATCGTTTTTCGCGGAACGAACAACACGGTTGCGATTAACGGCGGAACGCTTTCTTTTGACGGCAACCGCATGATTGATGCCGGCAGCGGAACGGTAACAGTTGCGGGCGGGTCAACACTTTCCCGAACTTCCGCTACCGGTGTTTTGACCGTCAACGCCGCTTCAATCTCCGGTCCTTCAACCGGTCAGATTATTCTGGACATTCAGGGCAACGGCGGTGAATTTTTGTCCGCTAGTGTTGCTCCGTCCAATCTGACTGCTGCAAGTTTCAATGTGGACAATTATCGTCAAGGGACGGAAGTTAAGTCAACGGCAAGCGGTTTTGAACTTATTCTCGGCGGCGGGGCATTGCCGTTTGAATGGAAAGGTACGGATGGAAGCGGTAACGGTAAATGGAAACTCGGCACGGGAAGTGATCGTAACAACTGGGACAATCAGGAGTACGATTTCGCAACCGGTGATATTGCCAATTTCAAAGGGCATGGTCAAGGCGATGTTACACTTGTCGGGTTGGTCAATCCGGGTAAACTCAACATCACCGCCGGAACGTACAACTTCAAAGGCGAAGACGCTAACGCTTATCTTTCCACACCGGAACTCAATGTTACGGGAACAAATACGAAATTGACGATTTCAAATACCAAAGCCAATAATGTTGACGTAACTAATATTGGTTCAGGCGGTGAGATCAATATTTCTCGCGGCGATGCACTTGGAAGCGGCACGGTCAATAATAACGGCAAGTTAAATGTTACGCTTGCGGCTGACGGCGAACTTGCCAATGTTTTAGCCGGAACGGGAACGGTTGAAAAGACCGGAGCCGGTAAATTGACTTTAACCGGTAACAGTACGGCGGCAGGCGGAACGATTAATGTTACGGATGGTTCGTTGGAAGTTGGTAACGGAACAAGCGGAAGTTACAACGGCAATATTGTTTCCGCTTCGGATGTAACGTTTAACAATGACAATGATACAATTTACGCCGGAAGTTTTTCAAACGGCGGGAAACTGGTCAAAGAAGGAACCGGAGCCTTGACGCTTTCCGGTTCGGCGGCAAGCGGGGTTGAAATTAACGCCGGTTCGATTATTGTCGGTAACGCTAATGCATTAGGAACCGGCGCTGATATTAAAACCGGCGGTACACTTAACGTCAACGGAATTTCGGTAACGTCGGCAATTGATTTGAACGGCGGTTCGTTGGTCAATAACAATAGCGCAACAGCGGCAACAGTTAATAATGTTGCGTTATCTGCTGATTCCAAAATCGGCGGCAACGGAGATTTGACGATTAGCGCACAATTAACCGGCAATTTTAATCTTGAAAAAACCGGAACCGGAACAACAACCTTGACCGAAGACAACAACGCGATTGGCGCAACAACAGTGAGCGGCGGGAAACTTCAACTTGCCGGAACTGTCGGCAATGCAGGCAATGCGGTTGTGCTTGGTAATGGTACGGCGTTGGTTGTTAATCGTAACGGCGATGTTGCGGGTGATATTTCCGGTGCGGGAAGTGTTGACATTCTCAAAAACGCTTCGTTGACGGGAACAGCATTATCGTACACCGGAGCAACCAATGTAACCGGTGCAACATTAACCGGCAACATTTCATCACAAAGTGATTTGTTGTTGACGAATACGGCAACGTATAATCTTGGCGGTGCTGACCGTACTATTAAATCGGCGAATATTAAGAACGGTTCAAAAATTGATCTCAACGGACAAGATTTAACGGTTACGGGAACGCTTGACGTTATTGCAACACAAAGTCAATCCGATGCTCCGATTCAGGGCAACAACGGTAAACTTGTACTTGCGTCCGGTTCGACATTCAATGCGAATTTGGAGAACGATAAAACGGCTTATTCGTTGTCGGCAGGCGGAACAACGCCGGTTTATTTTGCCGACGGTTTGAGCGGTTACACGGATTCCGGCGCAACAGTTAATACAACGGGCAACCGTTTATTCCGTGTTGAAGGCGGTTTGAATTACAGTAACAACAGTTTGTTTGTCAACATCAAACGTAATTTTGCTGCGGATTTATTCCCGAATATTTCGCCTCAACTTGCGCCGGTGATTGACAATTATGCGGGCAGCAACGATTGGATCGAATACATGATGACCAACGAGGACGATGATTCCGTAACTGAAAAATATGTTCAAGGCGGTTTGGATTTGGTGAATTTGAGTAATGCTATGAGCGTACTTTATGATACGCAAACCGGCATTGACAATATCCTGTACTCGCGTTCACGCCATTTTGTAACACGTTCAACGCGGTCGAATTATTTGACGCTTGGACAATGTGATCCTTGTGATGCGGTGTCGTGTGATTCTTTGTACTGCGGTTCGGGTTCGGACAGAGAATTTTATGTTGCGCCGATTTACGGTAATCATCGAGGGTACAATCTGAGCAGCGGCGGATTCAATTACGGTTACGTGAATGACCAATGGGCAATGGGTTTTGGTGTTGACCAATCGTATGGTCGGACACGCGTTGGTTTGTTGGGAGTTTACGGGGAAGGTAAAGCGTTGACACGCGGGACGTTACCGAAAACGATTAACGAAACATCCTTCGGCGGTCTGTTTTTGTACGCGAATACGCATCGCGGTGATCTTGACTTGCTGCTGACGGCGGGTTATCTCGGCATGGAAAACAGCGTTGAACAGTTCACGTCCGGCGATTCGTTGTCCGGCAACATCACCAACGGTTTAGCGGCTTTTTCGGCGATTTTAACACAGACATTACGTTACGGCGATTTGTATGTGTTGCCGTCGTTTGGAATTGAGTACGGATATTATCATCAAGGTTCGTTGTCGGCGAAATACGGTGATGATAAAGTTGTTGTTACACGCGGTGATAAATCTCATGCGAATTTGGCGGTCATTCCGGTTGGTGTACGTTTAACGCGTGAAGGTGTTGCGTTTGGCGGACGGTTGAACCCTGAATTTCGTGCAAGATATATTGCCAATGTCGGCGGGGTGAGTGCGGATTACAACACGTGGTTAATCGGTTCCCCAAATAATTCGGCGTTAATGTCAACACGAATGACTGACCGGCACGCCGGCGATATTGGACTTGGTTTCGGCTGGACTCGCCAAGCGGTGTCGTTACGCGGTGATGTCGGTTATTTGTTCGCGGAACATTACGGCGATTTAACCGTTTCCGGTTCCGCAACATGGAAATTTTAAGTAGTTAATAGTTAGTAGTGAACGGTGAATAGTTCGCAAGCGGAATTTTTATTGAAACGATTAGTATCCGCTTGTGAAACTATTCACGATTAGTTACAAAAAATTATTTTGGAGTTTAGGTTGATTATTCAGAGGTAGGCGATCCCTTCGCCGAAGGGTCGCACCGGTTGATGTTTTTTTAATTAATAGACACCAGGAGGTTTGCGTTTCCTACAGCGTGTCGATTTGATAGTAGAACTTGAAGGTGGGGCTTACCTGTTGGTGTCAATAAATACTCAACCGGTGCGACCCTTCAGCGAAGGGATCGCCTACCTTATATTTTGACCGACCCGTGATTGCCTTCCTCCCAAATGCCGAAATAATCAGAAAAAACGAAACTAACCCGTTGGAGGCAGAATAGTTAATAGTGAAGAGTGGATGGTGAATAATTCGCAAACGTTATTTTTACCGCAACGATTAAAATCCGCTTGCGTTACTATTAACTATAAAGACTGCCTTTTGCCTCCCTGACAGGTTTTTATGTTTTAGAAACGAAAACCTGTCACTTTGTACAATATTTTAGAATAAAACAAGCGCATACTATAATTATTATATCGGCAATTTTTTTGTGTCAACTTTAATTTTTTTTCGTGTATTTTGTGTATTTCGTGTTAAAAAAAACGTAACTATTCAGTCGCGGTCAATGTTCCTTTTTCTGTCCCGTTAGGGACAACATCTTGGTAGAAAATGATGTCGATTAAAAACGCTCGTCCCGTTAGGGACGAAATATTGGTAGTAGTAG
>JAIROD010000782.1 GCA_031257725.1 Planctomycetaceae bacterium
CCGAAGAACCACCCCTTGCCCCTCCGAAGGAGGGGAATTATTCCCCTCCTTCGGAGGGGCAGGGGTGGTAAAAAATAAACTTCAATCTCCGAAAAATTCCACTGATATATTACAATAAATCACAGTTCAAGACACTCTCCACTCTCTATGAATCTATTGCCCTTACAGGGCGTTGATTTCTTGGGCAATCGAACCCGCCGCGATGCGGCGGGCTGGTATGTATTGCCCTTTCAGGGCGAAGGATTGACAAGAGCTTTCTACTACTACTACTACCAATATGTTGTCCCTACGGGACAGAAAAAGGAATATTCACCGCGACGGAATAGTTACGTTCAAAGCAGGTGATTTAAAGTTCAGAGCTGCGACCGGAAGGTTGCAATCTCAATCCGGCAACCTTCCGGTTGCCGCTCTGAAGACGACACGCGATAACTCTAATCGTCCCCCAAAACGTCAAACGCTCCCGTTCCTCACCCAATTCTGAAATAATCGAATATTTTCTGTGTCTTTTTGTTGCAATCCCTTGTCATTTTACTCTTTTGTTGGTCTAATGTTGAGATATTTACAATCAACACCGCTGCTAATGTTTCTGTTTTATTGTTGTCGGCAGCAGTTTTAACCTTTTAAAATATTCATTCCGTGCTGAGTTTTTCAGAATTTTCTACACTTTTCGGACCGCCTGATTTAGTGCAGCTTGTCCGTTATCAGGCGGCAACTCAACCCAAGTCCACCGCGTTTATTTATCTTACAAACGGAATTGACGAAGAAGTCGTCATGAGCAACGCTTGTCTGGATCAGTCGGCACGACGTATTGCCGCATGGCTTCAACAACACAATATGTTCGGACAACGCGTTTTATTGCTTTATCCGCCGGGACTTGATTTTATTGCCGCTTTTTTCGGTTGTCTTTACGCCGGTGCGATTGCCGTTCCGGTTTATCCGCCGCGAAAAAACCGCTCCATCCTCCGAATTCAGGCTGTCGCGGAAAGCGCGGGCGCAGCGGTCGCACTCACAACAGAAGATGTTTTAAAACGTGTCGGTGAACTCATCGAAGAAGCTCCCTATCTCCGCGAAATTACCTGGTTGGCTACCACCACGCTTCAGGAAGGTCTCGAAGAACATTGGAACATGCCGGAAGTTGATGCGAATACGATTGCCTTTCTTCAGTACACCTCCGGCTCAACCGGTACACCCAAAGGCGTTATCCTGACACACGGCAATTTAATTCATAACTCCCGTATGATTTATCATGGATTTGAACATTCGCGAACCGGTCAAGGAGTTTTTTGGCTGCCAAGTTATCACGATATGGGACTTATCGGCGGAATTATTCAACCGCTCTACTGTGGAAGACCAAACGTTATCATGTCGCCCTTGACCTTTTTGCAAAAACCTTTTCGTTGGTTGGCGGCAATCACAAAATATCACGGAACAACCAGCGGCGGTCCGAATTTCGCTTATGATCTCTGTGTTCGCCAAATCACAGAGGAACAAATCGATCAACTCGATTTGCGAACATGGAATGTTGCCTTCAACGGAGCCGAACCGGTTCTCGCAGAAACAATGGAAACATTTACCCAAAAATTTGAACGTTGCGGTTTTCGGTACGAGGCGTTTTATCCTTGTTTTGGGTTGGCGGAAGGAACTCTTCTTGTTTCAGGAGGTTATCAAAAAGAATTGCCGATCATTCGTTTACTGGATGCGGAGGCGTTGTCTGTCGGCAAAGCGTTAGACGCAGTACCGGAAACCGGAAAAGTAACACGTCAAGTCTCCAGCGGGAAAAATATTCTTGCCGAACAACGTATTGCTATTGTTGATCCTGAATCTTGTGTGGAATGTGAGGAGCGGGTTGTTGGTGAAATCTGGGTGCGCGGTCCCAGTATGGCTAAAGGTTACTGGAATGCCCCCGAAGCAACCGAACAAACCTTTCACGCCAAAATCGCCGAAACAAACGAAGGTCCCTTTATGCGAACCGGCGATCTCGGTTTTATGGTTGAAGGCGAACTCTTCGTAACAGGAAGAATCAAAGATTTAATCATCATTCGCGGTGTTAATCTGTACCCGCAGGACATTGAAATGACCGTCCAACGAGTCGATCCCCACCTTCGGGCATTGGGCGGCGCGGCGTTTATGGTTCAAGACCATTCGGAAAAACATCAGGAACATCTTGTGATCGTGCAAGAGTTGGAACGCCGTTTTAAGGGGGAAACGGAACCGATTTTCGGTGAAATTCGCCGTGCCGTTGCGTTGGAACATGAAATTCCGGTCGAGGCGATTGTTCTTGTCAAATCGGGGAGTATTCCCAAAACATCAAGCGGTAAAATTCAACGTTATGCCTGCCGTAACGGATTTCTAAACGGTTCGCTGAATGAAATTTCACGATGGGTTTCGCCGGATGTTCCGTTTTGTTTTGTCGAAGGCGGTGAAACGGAAAACGCATTGAATGAAGCGGTGGGTCTGACGGATGCGGAAGATCATCGGCGATTGGTTCGCGGGACAGCGGAACAGTTCAGAACGATCCTACCGCTCAAAACGGAATTGCCTAAAACCGAACCATCGCTGCAACCGAAACGGATTTTGATTCAAGAAGATTCGTCGGTTCAAACGACATTGTCCCTGATTTCTTCAGATGAAATTGCGGCAATTATTTTGGAAGAGGTACGGAAAGTTGCCAAAGAACGGGCGGCGCATCTGACGCTTGAAACGGATATTACGGAGCTTGGTCTTGATTCGTTGGAACGCATGGAGATTCTTGCATCGCTGGAAGATCGGTTCGGCGGTCAGTTTCCTGAATCCGTTTTGCCGGATCTGTTCACGGCGCAACAAGTTCTTGATGCGGTTCTGATTTATCTTGGTTCCGGTTTGCGTAAACCGGTTCATGAAGAAAAAAATAATGTGCGTGAAATTCCTGAAGAATATAACCGCATTGAAAAATTTCCCGAATATCTACGTTTGAAAGCCAATCTTGATTTGATTCAACAGATCGGTCTCAACCGCTTTTTCGACGTTCACGAAGGAATCACGAATGATCGTGCGACCATTAACGGTAAAGAATATATTAATTTTTCAAACTATAATTACCTCAACACGTCGGGCGATCCTGAGGTAACCCGTGCGGCGGTTGAGGCGTGTGAACGTTACGGGACAAGCGTTTCGGCAAGCCGGTTGGTTTCCGGGAATAAACCGATTCATCGCGAGTTGGAAGCGGCGATTTCCGCTTTTCTTGGTTGTGAGGATACGTTGGTGTTGGTTGGCGGTCATTCGACGAATGAAGGTGTGATCGGACATTTATTGAATGAAAAGGATATGATTCTTTTTGATTCGCTTGCTCACAACAGTATTGTGGAAGGGGCGTTGCTTTCCGGTGCGCGTCGGCGGCCGTTCCCGCATAACGACTGGGAGGCGGCAAACTGGATTTTGAACAAACACCGCAATGAATATCGCCGCGTACTGATTGCAGTGGAAGGGGTTTACAGTATGGACGGCGATTATCCCGATTTACCGAAATTGATTGAAGTCAGAAAAAGACACCATGCGTTATTGATGGTTGACGAAGCCCATTCGCTTGGCGTTCTCGGCAAAACGGGACGCGGTATCGGCGAACATTTTAACGTTGATCGTCGTGATGTTGATATTTGGATGTGTACATTAAGTAAAACCTTTGCGAGTTGCGGCGGTTATATCAGCGGATCGAAAGAACTGATTGAATATTTGAAATACACGGCTCCGAATTTTGTATTTAGTGTTGGTATTTCACCGCCGAGTTGTGCGGCGGCGTTGGCGGCGATTCGGTTGTTGGACAGAGAACCGCAACGGGTTGAACAATTACGCCGCAACGGAAAACTATTTCTGGAAATAGCCAAAGCAAACGGCTTAAACACCGGAACCAGCCGTGATTCCGCCGTGATTCCGGTTATTCTCGGCAATTCCATGCTGGCGTTGAAAATTTCTAAGGCGTTGTTCGACAAGGGAATTAACGTGCAACCGATTCTCCATCCGGCGGTCGAAGAAAAAGCCGCACGGCTACGCTTCTTCATCACCTCCGCGCACACCGAAGAACAAATCCGTTATACAATCGAAGCGTTGACCGAATCGCTCAAATCCTTGACGTAATAACGTATTGGGTGTGTTTTCTGTTTGCGGGCGATGTTCTCTCCGCTCCCGTTAGAGGTGGTCAGCCAATAGCCAATCTTTCGCCCTGAAAGGGCAACACAAGCCAGCCCGCCGCAACGCGGCGGGTAACGGTAACACGCCATCAACGCCCTGAAAGGGCAGCCCATTTAGTTAATTGTTGATAGTCATAGTTAATAGTTAATAGTTAATAGTTAATAGTTAATAGTTAATAGTTAATAGTTAATAGTTAATAGTTAATAGACCTTCAGTTAGCGAAAAGGGCTATTAACGGTAATATATCAGTGGAATTTTCAAAGCAAGTTTATACAAACCTTATTTTCACCTTATTTTTCAAACAAAACAACCTTAGTAGCCCAAAGGACTCCCTACAATCAACCTTATTACCTTA
>JAIROD010000849.1 GCA_031257725.1 Planctomycetaceae bacterium
CACAAAATAACAAGAAAATACAAAAAAGATTTCTGTTGTCCTTTTCGTATAATTTTCGTGTGTTTCGTGTCGTTCGTGTTTAAAATAGACAAAATAGACAAATTGATTTTTGTCAATTTATGGATAGCGTCACCACTCAATATCTTCATTTTCCTATACGTGTGGAAATCGAAATTAAAGATGTCCGATTTGGACAACTTGACCCGAAAAAACGTCTTCATTATCTATCTTCTGAACGATTGGCAATTCTCGCCATTCGTGCCAGACGCGGTTTGACCAACGAACAAACGGCAAAACGGTTTCAAATTTCGGTACAAACAATCATTTGCAAACCAGATCGTTACGGTAAATAGTTACGGTAAAGAAGTTTCGGCAATCAGCCGGTGAAATAGGCATAAATTGAAACGATAACAATTAAAAGTCCGCAAGTCAACACGACATCAAGCCAATTCCAACTTTCACGGGTAACACGGCGATGTTCCTCTGAAGAAGTGGCGTAAGTCAAACCCGCCAACTGTTCTTCACGCGGTTTGGGGGTTAAAAAACTAACCGCAACAATCAATAACGTACAAATTAACGTTAGATAAATACAAACGAAGGTGAAACTGGCAGTTGCAAACCATTCGAGAAAACTGCCGTCCGAAAACCATTCCGGCGCCAAGCGGCTGTTATGAATGATTTCTGCAACAAGCCGTAACATTCCTAAAAAGAATCCGGTAATCAAACCGGTCATACAACCATAAGCGTTGATTCGCTTGAAAAACACGCCGAGAAAGAAAACTGCGAAAATGGGCGGAGCAATATATGCCTGAACACTTTGTAAATATCCGTACAATGTTCCCGGCATGTGACGAATCACCGGAATCCACAACAACCCCAACACCACCATGCAACCGGTTGCCAAACGTCCAACCCAAACAAGATGTTTTTCCGAAGCATTCCGGCATATTTTTGTATAAATATCCATTGTGAACAATGTTGAACAGGAATTGAAAACCGAAGCGAGTGAACTCATCAATGCCGCCAAGAGTCCGCCAATGACAATTCCCTTGAGACCAACCGGTAATACTTCCTTGACCAATATTGGAAATGCTTGATTGGGTTCATGGAGAACTTCCGCACTGATCTTACCTTGCACCGCCAAACCATAGGCAATTATGCCCGGAAGAATAAAAATAAAAACAGGCGCCATTTTCAAATACGCACCAAAAATTGTTCCACGCCGCGCTTCACGTTGATTTTTTGCCGCCAATGTTCTTTGAACAATATATTGATCCGTTGTCCAATACCAAAGCCCAACAATCGGTGCACCAAATAAAAGTCCAAACCAAGGAAACAACGGATGAGAATTAGGTTTCCATAAATTAAAATGATCGGCTTTTTCACGTTTTGTGTCCGGTATGATTGACGGTAAATCTTGCAACATTACGTTTTCATGAGTCGAAAGCAATTTTTTGAACAGTTCCGGTTCAAGATTTTCTTCAAGTTTCGCATTACGAACATCGTCTTTGGTTAATTCATGGAAGTAAAGCCAATTGGTTTGACGTTGATCGTCCGTCGATTTCGGACGCGCAACAATAATATCCTGACCGTATCGGTCTTTCAAAAAATTTGTTGTTGTTGTTGCTTTTGCTTTTGTTGAATTGTTTGTTGCCGGTTCATCGTTTTCCGAAACGGCAATTTCTGCGGCAATAATTTTGTAACCGTAAATCCGGTCAACATCCTGAACTGTTTCTTTAAGAACCGTCCAACCGCCGACTTGTTGAATACCGATAAAAAAGACACATGCGGAACCAATCAGCAACACCACTGTCTGAAATAACTCCGTAAAAAGAACGGCTCTTAAACCTCCGAGAATAGTGTAAATTCCTGTAATAATAACCATGCCGACCGCACCAACCCAGAAATTATCGATTCCGGAAAAAATCGCAACAGGAAACAGTGCGCGAAAAACGATTCCGCCGGCGAAAAGAGTTACGGAAATCTTGGTCAGGATGTAGGCAATCAAACTGATAACGGAAAGAAACCACCGTGCAAAACTGCAATACCGTTTTTCAAGAAATTCCGGCATGGTGTAAACGCAACTCCGTTCATAAAACGGAACCATAACCCAACCAAGAATCAGAAGACACCAAGCGTGTAATTCGTAATGGGCCATTGCCATCCCATCACTTGCGCCTGTTCCGGCAAGACCAACCAGATGTTCCGAACCGATATTGGACGCAAACAATGACGCTCCAATAACAATCCAAGTTGCCTTTTTACCCGCAAGAAAATAATCCGCAGAAGTTTCCGTTTTTTGGTGAATAACCCACCAGGCAACTCCAAGTAAAATACCAAAATAAAGAATTAACGTGATCCAATCATACAATCCAAGTCCAATAATCGGCTGAGATTGCGCAACAAGAAAAAGGTTTGAACAATTCATGTTTGGGAGGTGTGGTTAGGGATTAGCTGTTTAGTAATTATTCAGTGGAATATTTTTTTCGCAATATGCGATTATCCGTATTTGTTACCGGCGGAGTTTATTTCGTGATTGTATGCTGCGGAGTAAACCTCATAATTGTACGCTGCGGGGTAAAACCCGTCGTTAACGACCAAACGAAACTGAAATATTGCGTGGTTTGTGATTTAGGATTTATAAATTATAAATTATGATTATGAACTATGAATTGCAAAAAATGCCCGATTGATCGTATGCGGCACAATCTCAAATCACGAATCACAAACCACAAATTCGCACATTTTCACGAATATCAATGAGTTCTTTCATCACATGATACAAACTGTTCGGATTTTCACGGCGACCCAACGTGTCGTGTAAATCATGATACAATTTATAAAGCCGTTGATAAATTGCAACAGCGTGTGAGTTGGGAACATAAATTTTTTCTTTAACGCCGGTCATTTTCTGTTGAGCGGTTTCAACATTTTTGTAATATCCTCCGGCAACACTTCCCAAAATGGCTGCGCCGAAAGCGCATGTTTGCGGGCTGCGTGAAATTTTCATTGGTTTGTTACAGACATCGGCGTAAATTTGCATTGTCAACGGACTTTTTTCCGCAATACCGCCGCAGTTGATCACCTCATTAACTTTGACGCCGTATTCTTCGAGACGATTGATGATAGTTAATGCTCCGAATGCGGTTGCTTCAATGAGAGCTCGATAAATTTCCGGTGCAGTTGTGTGGACTGTCATACCGAGAATGAGTCCGGTCAATAACTGATCAACTAAAATTGTTCGGTTTCCGCAATGCCAGTCGAGAGCCAGTAAACCGCTCTCGCCAGGTGCCAGTTTTTCTGCTTCACCAGCCAGAGCGTTATGAATATCGGTTGTTTTTGTAAAGGGTTCCGGTGTTAGATTTTTAACGAACCAGTTGAAAATATCACCGACACCGGATTGTCCCGCTTCAATTCCGTACATTCCCGACATAACAGAACCGGGAACAATTCCGCAAAGACCGGGAATTGGTGCAAGCGGTTCTGAAAGCGGGTGAATCATCACATCGCAGGTACTTGTTCCAATAATCTTGACCAGCGTTCCCGGTTTGATTCCTGCGCCGACAGCACCGGCGTGACAGTCGAGTATTCCAACCGTAACAGGAATTCCGGCAGGAAGTCCGGCTTTTGCCGCAACCTGTTCACAAAGTTGACCGGCGGCTTGATCGGACGTTTTTGTTTCATTATTAAAATGATTGCGTAAACGTACCAAATCGGGATCAAGCGAACCTAAAAATTCTGCACTGGGCAAGCCGCCCCATTGTGTATGAAACATTGCCTTATGACCGGCGGCGCAAATTCCACGCGGTAAAGTATCGGGATTGGTGTTTCCGATCATCAGTGCCGGAATAAAATCAGCCAGTTCAACCCAAGAATAAGCGGCTTCAAACACTTTCGGGTTAACCCGTTTGCAATGTAATATCTTCGACCAAAACCATTCACTGCTGTAACGTTCACCGCATTGGGAAAGATATTTTATTTGATAATGCGAGGCTTTTTCTGTAATTTCGGCGGCTTCGGCGAAAGCGGTGTGATCTTTCCATATCCACGATTGAGCGTCCGGTTCATTCTTGAATTGCGGTAACAGTCCCAAAGCAATACCGTTACGGTCAACAGGAATTGGAGTGGAGCCGGTGGTGTCAACTCCAATTCCAACCACATTATCAGGACTAAACTCCGCGTCTTCCACATCAAGAGCCTGCCGGACAACACTGGAAACGGAACGATAAAAACCATTGATATAATCATCAGGGTTCTGACGTGCGAGCAACGGTTGCTTCGGATTGAGAAGAACTCCTGCGTTGCCGCTCGGATAAGGATCGACAACAGAAGCAATTTCAGAACCGTTTTCAACATCGACAATCAATGCCCGAACACTGTTCGTTCCGTAATCAAGACCAATCGCAAATTTTCTGTTTGATTTTGCCATAGTAATTATATTGGCGATAAATTGCTAATAGAACTAAAGAATAATTTTAACGGCGTCTCCATGAAAATCAAGTCGATTTCGCGCAAAATTTTGTCGATTTTGCGCAATTTTTTTAGTGTTCAGACGTTGGTTGTTAATTTATACAACAATATTGCGCTGGTTGAGTATTTTTAACTAGTACCAAGTGTTCTCATTCCTCTTGAATAAAAACGAAGTAATATTTCAGTGGAATTTTCGAAAAGGTATTGGATTGCTTTAACAAACCTTATTACCTTATTAAAAAAAGGAACAATAAGGTAATAAGGTTTGGTTTCTGGTAGGACTCTTGCTACTAAGTTTTTTGGTCTAATCGTTTTGTTAAGAAAATAAGGTTGAAAATAAGGTTGAAAATAAGGTTGGTAACACGAATAACATGACCGCGAATACTTCAACCGTAACTGTCTATTTTAAACACGAAACACACTAAATTTCACGAAACACACTAAAAATTACATAAAAATACTTTTCGTGAAATTTCGTGTGTTTCGTGTTAACAAAATTAAAACAAAATGGACAGTTACCTTCAACCGATTGAATAGTTACTGTATTTTTGAGTTAGCAAAAAGGTCTATTATTTCCAGAGTTTTCGATCTAGAGTTCGGTAATTAATTGCTTCGTAAAGATGTGTTGGTTCAACATTTGCCGAATGTTCCAGATCGGCAATTGTGCGGGCAATCCGTAAAATTTTGTCATGAGCACGAGCCGATAAACCAAAATCTTCCATCGCCGTTTTGAGAATAGAGTGTCCATGCTCATTGAGTTTACAATAATTCACAATCTGCCGATGAGACATATCCGCATTGTAACGGATTTTCGATTTCGCAAATCGTTCCGCCTGAATTTTTCGTGCGGCAAGAACCTGAGTTCGAATTTCCGCGCTGGATGTTCCCGGTGTGGCGGTGGAAAGTTCGGTGTAATCAACCGGCGGGACTTCAATATGAATATCAATCCGGTCTAACAACGGACCGCTGATCCGATTGATATACCGTTCAATCTGAAAAGTGGAACAACGGCAATGTCGGCGCGGATCGTTTCGATAACCACACGGACACGGATTCAACGCCGCAATCAAAATAAAATTCGCCGGAAACGTACTCGTTTGCGCAACACGGGCAATCGTTACCGCTCCATCCTCAAGCGGTTGTCGTAACACTTCAAGAGTTCGACGGTTAAATTCAGGCAACTCGTCAAGAAATAACACTCCATTGTGTGCTAAACTGATTTCGCCGGGGTTGGGCGGTGAACCGCCGCCGACAAGTCCTGCTTCGCTAATGGTGTGATGCGGTTCACGAAATGGTCTTGTTGCAATAAGTGGAACATCGCCTTTGAGATAACCAAGAACACTGAACACCCGTGTTGTTTCGAGTGATTCGGATAGTGAAAGTTTCGGTAACACCGTTCCAAAACGTTTGGCAAGCATTGTTTTACCGGTTCCGGGCGGACCAATCATCAACATATTATGCCCGCCCGCCGCCGCAACCGTCATCGCCCGCTTCGCTGATTCCTGACCGCGAACATCGGAAAAATCGTATTCGTATTCACTTAATTGTTCAAAAATACTCAAATCAACTGAGGCGACCGCTTCGATTTCAATTTCACCGTTCAAAAATCCAACCGCTTCGGCAAGACAAGAAATCGGAATAACGTTTAATCCTTCGACAACTGCGGCTTCTGAAGCATTTTCCGATGGAACAATCAGATGTAAAATACCGAGTTCACGAGCCGCCAACGCAATTGATAACGCACCCTTGATAGGTCGCATCGTGCCGTCCAACGCTAATTCACCGACAACAGCATACTGATTTAATACTGTTGCTGAAATTTGCCCGCTTCCTGCCAGAAGACCAAGCGAAATCGGAAGATCAAACGATGCCGCCTGTTTCGGTAAATCTGCCGGAGCAAGATTAATAACAGTGCGGTGAATCGGATTGAAAAAGCCGGAATTTTCAAGAGCTCGTTCGATTCGAAAAGTGCTTTCTTTGACAACCGTTTCAGGAAGTCCTACCAGAATTGTTTTCGGAACTCCCATATCAGCGCAATCAACTTCAACATCAACCGGCACCGCATCAATTCCAAGCAACGAAAATGTTTTGATTTTGACAAGCATAGTGAGGTCATTCTACACAAAGCAACACAAATATTCAATACTCCTTTACTCAAACTCGTCTTCAATCTTTTTTATCATCCCATACACCAAACCATATTCCACGTAATATATCAGTGAAATATTTTTTTTTAACTATTCAGTCGTTTC